>JAHINZ010000455.1 GCA_018895795.1 Alphaproteobacteria bacterium | reverse complement strand
CCGACGCGATCGCCGGCGTGGTCAATCTGAAGACTCTCCGCGACTTCGACGGCGTCAAGGCGCAGGCCAAGTATGGCGTCAGCTCCCAAGGCGACGGCCAGCAGTATTCCGGGGTGGTCAACTTCGGCAAGCGCTTCGACAAGAGCGCTCTTGTGGTTTCGCTCAGCTACGTCAAGGACAAGCCGATCCTGACCGCCGATCGCGACCTGACCGTCAAGACCCTCGTCCCGGCCACCGCCGTCGGCACCAGTCCCAATGGCCTATTCATCCTGTCGGGCCTGTCCAACAACGCCTATTTTGGAACCGCCAGCGGCTTTGCCTCCTCGGCCACGCCCGCCGCCTTCACCGCCGGCTCGACGATCGGCGGCGGCGCCGCCGCCGACAATGCCTTCCACACGGCAACCTTGGCCGGCGACGCCTACAACACCCAGGCCCAAGGCATCTATTCGACCGGGCCGAGCGAGCGCTACGGGATCTACAGCCGCTTCACCACCCAACTCACCGACATGGTGCGGCTGAAGGTTGAAGGGCTGGTCAATGAGCGCAAGTCGGACCAGTTGTTCTCGCCGGTCTTGCTCGACATCGGCGGCAGCGTCGGCACGATCCGCGGTTTCGCCATCCCCAACAACCAGGCCTTCAACCCGTTCGGCACGGCCAATGGCGTGCCCACAGCCAACGCCGTCGGCTTCGCCGCCAACCAGGCTTGGCGCATCCGCAAGGTGATGACCTCGGTCGGCAACCGCGACAACGTCCAGGACGTGAAGACCTACCGTATCGCCGGCGGGCTGGACGGCGAGTTCAACCTGATCGGCCGCGACTGGAAGTGGGACGTCTACGGTCTGTATTCGAAGAACAAGATCCAGACCCAGGCGCTGAACGGCGTCAACTACGACAACCTCGCCCTTGGCCTGGGCGCCAACTGCGCCACCACGGCGGGCTGCGTGCCGATCAACCTGTTCTCGACCATGACCGCCGAGCAGGCCGCCTATATCCGCTACACGGCTCGGGAGTCGAACCAGACCGAGATCTACGACGTCACCGCCAACGTCACCGGCGAACTGTTCCAGCTGCCGGCCGGTCCCCTGGCCATCGCCGCCGGCTACGAGCATCGCACCAACAAGGCCAGCGACACGCCCGACGCGTTCGTCAACGCCCTGCCGACCAATATACCCACCCCGGCGGCCGGCTCTGCCTATGCCAGCAACACCACCACCACCGCCCAGACCCGCACCCCGACCAAGGGCCAATACAGCCTGGACGAGGTCTATGTCGAAGCCGCCGTGCCGTTGCTGAAGGACGTCGTTCTGGCCAAGAGTCTAGATGTCAGCCTGGCGGCCCGCTACTCGGACTATGACACCGTTGGCGGCGACAGCACCTACAAGGCCGGGGTCGGCTGGCGGCCGATCGAGGACATCCTGGTGCGCGGCACCTATTCACAGGGCTTCCGCGCCCCCTCGATCCTGGAGCTCTATCAGGGCGGTCGGCAGACCAGCTTTCAGGGTACGGATCCGTGCAATGGCGGCGCTTCGGCCCACGCCAACCTGTCCGGCTGCGCCGGCGTCCCCACGGGCTACAATCAAGCCAACTACAATCTGAACGGCCTGATCCCCGGCACCATCGCCGGCAACACCAAGCTCAAGGCCGAGACCGCCGACACCTACAGCGCCGGCGTCGCCATCAAGCCTCGCTTCTTGCCCGGCTTCAGCGCCACGATCGACTGGTATCAAATCACCGTCCAGAACGCGATCGCCAGCCAGTCGGCCACCCAGATCCTAAGCCTCTGCGCCCAGCAGGGCGGCGTGTTCTGCAACCTGGTCACCCGCGACGCCTCCACCGGCGCCATCACCAACCTGCTGCAGGGCGTGCTGAACCTGGCCGAGATCAAGACCTCGGGCGTCGACAGCACCCTGCGCTATGAGCGCAGCACGGACTTCGGCCGCTTCGCCGCCGTGCTCGACACCTCGTATCTGGAGAGCTTCAAGACCACGAGCCCCAACCCGGCGGGCGGCGCGCCGATCGTCGACGAGCGGGCCGGCAAGGGCGACCAGTCGCGCTCGACCTATCCCCACTGGAAGGGTCAGGCCTCGCTGAAATGGGACAACGGACCTTGGACCGCCCTGTGGCGCGGTCGCTATATCGGTGAGACCACCGACGTCGTGAACGCGGTCAAGGACGCCAAGACCGACGCCGTCTTCTACAACGATCTGGAAGGCGGCTATCAGTTCGACAAGTACGATACGGCCGTCAGCATCGGGGTCAGCAACGTCTTCGACAAGGCTCCGCCGGCCTCGTACGCCAACGCCCCGATCAACTACGACATCTACACCTATGACGCCCGCGGTCGGTACGGCTACGTCCGCGTCTCGGCCAAGTTCTAGGCCCCTCAGAGGAAGGAGTGGCGGCTTTGGCGGCCGCTCCTTTCGCTCGCCCAAGATGATGTTTCCGAGGATCGCCCGATGAGCTCGCCGCCTGAAGTCCCCCATGCCCACCCCGTGGAAGGGCACGCTCGTCCCGACGGGTTTCGCCTACATCCCACCCTGGTGATGTTGGTGGTGATCCTGCTGGCCGCCTTGGCCACCCACCTTCTGCCGGCCGGCAAGTTCCAGCGGCACGGCAAGCTGGTCGTGCCGGGCAGCTATGCGGTCGTGCCCAAGGTCGCGGGCCCGGCGGCGCTGTTCGCGCCCACGCCGCCAGACGCCAAGGACAAGCCGGCGCACGCCGCCAGCCTGGTCTCGCTCGTCACCACAATTCCAGGCGGCATGACCAAGGCCGCCGCGCTGATCTTCATGGTCATGTTCGTGGGCGGCATGTTCTCGGTGATGCGCGCCACGGGCGCCATCGACGCGGGGGTCGATAGGCTGCTGCACCTGACCTCGGGCAACCTCTACGTCCTGACTCCGATCCTGATGATCGTGCTGGCCATGGGCAGCACCTTCCTGGGCTTCATCTCGGAAT
>JAHINZ010000037.1 GCA_018895795.1 Alphaproteobacteria bacterium | reverse complement strand
GCCCTTGAGGCGGCCGGCGGCGGCCTGGATGGCGGCAAGGTCGAGAGTCATGGGCTACCTGTCTGGACGCGGAACACTAGCGGCGTCCGGGCGCGTCTAGCACATTCAATCCGGGCTCCGCACGCCTTGCGGCGGCTCAGGGCGCGCGATCCAGCAGTTCGGCGATGGCGCTCCAGGCTTGCGGTTCGGTAAGCATTGGCGCGTGACCGACGCCTGGGACCTCAACCACCGCCATATCGGGCGCGGCGGCGCACATGCGTTCCACGATCGGCGGGTCGATCAGGTCGGAAATGCCGCCGCGCACCAACAGCACCGCCCGGTCCTTCGTCAGGGCGCGGAACAGCGGATACATGTCCGGCGCCAGCGCCGCGGCGCCCGTCTTGTCGGCGGCGTCCTTGGCGGCCGCCGCGGCCGCCTTGATCGGCGCCGAGATGTCCGGGTCGCAGGCCAGGACGAAGGCGCCGTCCTTGTCGTCGAAGCATCGGCGGGCGAACCGGTCCCAGTCGGCGTCGTCATAGGCCGGGAAGGCCGCGCCGTTGATCGACCGGACATAGGCGACCGCCTCGGCCCAGGTCGCGAACCGGCTGGCCCCGCCGGCATAGGCGGCGATGCGGGCCAGGCCCACGGGCGACAGCTCGGGGCCGACGTCGTTGAGCACCACCGCCGCGATGGCCTCGGGCTTGAACGCCGCCAGGACCATGGTGATCAGCCCGCCCATGCTGGTGCCGATGAACACCGCCCGCTCGATCCCGGTCGCCGCCAGCAGGGCGACAATGTCGCCGGCATAGGTTCCGGGATGATAGTTCAACGGCTGCGGGTCCCAGGCCGACAGGCCCCGACCGCGCACGTCGACGCACAGCACCCGCCGGCCCTTGGCCGCGATCAACGGGGCCAGGTCCTCGAAGTCGCGGGCGTTGCGGGTCAGGCCATGAAGGCAGATCACCGGCAGGCCGGGGACGCCGCCGATCGGCGCGTAGTCGCGGGCGTGCAGCGGCAGGCCTTCGCCGGAGGTCCAGAACAGGTCGGTGAAGGTCATCTTTTTCTCCATGGTCCAGCCACTTGCCCCCACCTAACCGCTTCGCGGTCGTCCGCCCCCGGAGGGGGCGGATGATCTCATCTTCCCCCTACGGGGGAGGAGCGCCGCAGGCGCGGAGGGGGCGAGTGATCAGGCCCCGTAAACGAACGGCGAGTCGATCTCGCTCAGCAGCGGCGCGGCCTCGTCGCGGGCGTTGGCCCCGATCTCGGCGTTGGCGATCGTCCAGTCGATGCCGATCGCCGGGTCGTTCCAGCGCACCGCGCCCTCGGCCGAAGGGGTGTAGTAGTCGGTGCACTTGTAGAGCACCTCGCAGTCGTCGGTCAGGGTGCAGTAGCCGTGGGCGAAGCCCTGCGGCACCAGCAGCTGTTGACGATTTTCCGCCGACAGCTCGGCCCCCACCCAGTGGCCATAGGTCGGCGAGCCCTTGCGGATGTCGACGGCGACATCGAAGATCGCCCCGACCACGCAGCGCAGCAGCTTGTCCTGGGCGTGCGGCGGCGTCTGGAAGTGCAGGCCGCGCTGGATGCCGCGCTTGGTCGAGCGCACGTGATTGTCCTGCACGAACGGCCGGGTGAAGCCGGCCTCTTCCAGCGCCGACTGGCGGAAGGTCTCGGAAAACCAGCCGCGCGCGTCGCCATGGCGGGCGGGCGTGATAAGCAGGACCTCGGGAATCGCCAGGGGGGTGATTTTCATGACCAGAACGCTCCAGGGACAAGTTCGCCACCGATGCCGTCTGGAACCGCCGATGACAAGAGTCCGCCGACCGTCAGCGTGATCATCGTCTCGTATGAGAGCGGCCCGACCCTGCAACGCTGTCTGGCGGGGCTTAAGGCCCAGACCTTCACCGATTTCGAGATCCTGCTGGTCGACAACGCCTCGACCGACGGCGCGCCCCAGGCGGCGGTCGCCGCCGATCCCTCGATCCGTTTCCTGGAGCCCGGGGCCAATCTGGGCTTCGCGGCCGGCAATAATCTGGCGATCCGGCGGGCGCGAGGCCGCTGGCTGGCCCTGCTCAATCCCGACGCCTATCCCGAGCCCGGCTGGCTGGCCGCCCTGATCGACGGCGCGGCGCGGCATCCCGGCGTTCAGAGCTTCGCCTCGCTGCAGACCTCGGCCGACGACCCGGCGGTGCTGGACGGGGCCGGCGACAACATGACCTCGGCCGGCATCCCGTTCCGGGGCGGCTATGGCCGCAAGCTGCCGGCGAACCTGCGTGAAGGGGAAGTGTTCTCGGCCTGCGGCGCGGCCATGCTGATCGACAAGGCGCTGTTCGAAGAGCTGGGCGGCTTCGACGAGCGGTTCTTCTGCTACTGCGAGGATGTCGACCTGGGCTATCGCCTGCGGCTGACCGGGCGGATGACCCTGCTGCTGCCCGCCGCCCGCGTGGCCCATGTCGGCTCGGCCAGCACCGGGGTGCGCTCGGACTTCGCCATCTTCCACGGCTCGCGCAACCGGGTCTGGACCTTCCTCAAGAACACCCCGCCGCTGCTGCTGTGGCTGACCACGCCGCTGCACGTGGCGGTGACGGCGGCCCTGCTGCTGCTGCACCTGCGCCGCGGCGACGCCGGCCCGGCCGTGCGCGGGATCCGGGCGGCTTTGAAGACGGCGGATCTGGATGCGGTTATGGCCGGCCGCAAGGCGGTTCAGGCGGGCCGCAAGGTCGGCTCCGGCGCCATCCTGCGGGTGATGTCGATCGACCCGGCGGCGTTCATCGGGCGGCGGTTCGTGATCCGGAAGCCGAAGCTCTAAATTTTCCCGTCATCCCGCGACTTGTTCGCGGGACCCATGGTT
>JAHINZ010000454.1 GCA_018895795.1 Alphaproteobacteria bacterium | reverse complement strand
TTCACCGTCCGCTCCAAGACCCTGCTCAACGGCGAGTTCATCGAGGCCCTGCTGGGCCGCGACCGCTCGGCGCGCGAGGAGATCGTGGTGCTGATCCGGCTGGCCGAGAACGTCATGGGCGCGGTCAACAAGCGCCACGCCGCCCGCTGGCTGAGCGCCAATATCACCGCGATGCGGTTCGAGAAGGAACTGCGCCAGAGCCCCGATTCGCCGGCCTCCAAACTGGCCGCCCTGGCGGTTTTGCAACGCACCGTGACGCGATCGGGCCTGGTGCGCGAGGACTACGAACCCCTGTGCGCCAAGCTGGGAGAACTGGGTTCCCTGGTCGAGATCGACAGCCGCCTGCTGACCATGCTGGTCCGCGCCCCGGCCCCCCTGGTCCAACGCCTGGCGCTGCTGGTCAAGCTGGCGATGGGCGAGGCGGGTCCCACCGGCCCGGTGGCCGACCGCGCGCGTATCGAGGCCCTGAAGCTGGCCCGCGCCCCCGAGGCCCGCGATGAACTGGCCGCCTCGCCGGCGACCCTGGAACTGCTCAAGACCCTGATGCAGCAGAAGGCGGCGGCCTAGCGGTTTTCCGCCCACGCCCCTAGTCTCTCCCGCCAGGACGCCGTCGCGGCGCCCCCGAGGGACCAACATGATCATCTTCAGCGTTCTGTATCCGGCCGCCGACGGCGCGCGGTTCGATCAGGCCTATTACGACGCCACCCATATCCCGCTGGTCAAGGACGCCTTCGGCGCCACCGGCCTGACCGGCGTGCAGGTCTTCAAGGGACTGACGGCCGGCGACGGCGGACCCGCGCCCTATGTCGCTATGGCGCATCTGACGTTCCGCGACGCCGAGGCCTTGCAAGCGTCGATGAGCGGGCCCCGCGCGCCGGCGGTGCTGGCCGATATCGCCAACTTCACCGACATCCAGCCGATCGTGCAGGTCAGCGCGCTGGTCTAGCGGCCGAGCGCCTCGGCCAAGGCGTCGACCACCCGGTCGACGTCGCCGTCGGCCATAGTCGGATACAGCGGCAGGGTCAGGCAGCGGTCGTACCAGGCGTCCGCCCCCGGCAGGTCCAGCGGGCCATAGCGGTTCACGTAATAGGGCTGCCGGTGCACCGGGATGTAATGCACCTGACTGCCGATCCCGGCCGTCTTCAGGCGCTCGACCACCGCCCGGCGCGAGGTTGCCGCGCCCTCGAAGTCGATCAGCACGGTCAGCAGGTGCAAGGCGGGGTTGGACCAGGCCGGGCTGCTGGCCAGCCGAACAATTGGCGAGAGGTCGGCGAGCCGCGCGGCGTAGCGGGCGGTCAAGGCGCGGCGGCGCGCGACGAAGCGGTCCAGCTTGGCCAGCTGCGACAGGCCCAGGGCGCACAGCACGTCGGGCAGGCGATAGTTGAAGCCGATCTCCGGCATCTCGTACCACCAGGGATCCGACCCCGGCGGCCGCACCATGCCGTGGCCGCGTAACGATCGCGCGCGAGCCGCCAGTCCGGCGTCATTGGTGGTCAGCATGCCGCCCTCGCCGGTGGCCATGGTCTTGACCGGATGGAACGAGAAGCTGGCGAAGGCCGAATAGGCGCCGTCGCCGACCGGATGCGCGACGCCATCGAAGGTGGCGATCGAGCCCAGGGCGTGGGGCGCGTCCTCGACCAGCACCGCCCCGGCCGCCTGGGCCATGGCGCGCAGGGCCGGCAGGTCGCAGACATCGCCGCGCAGGTGCACCGGCAGCACCGCCTTCACCCGCCGGTCGCCCGCCCGCGCCAGGGCCTGGGCCAAGGTCTCGGGGGTCATCAGGCCGGAGGTGGGATCGACATCGGCGAACACCACCTCGGCCCCGACATAGCGGGCGCAGTTGGCGGTGGCCAGGAAGGTCACCGACGGGGCGATACAGACGTCGCCCTCGCCGATTTCCAGGGCCAGCATGGCCAGGTGCAGGGTGGCCGTGCCGTTGGCGACGGCGATGGCGTGCTCGGCCCCGACCTTGCGCTTGAACGCGGTCTCGAAGGCCTCGACGGTCGGGCCGGTGGTCAGGAAGTCGGCGCGCAGGGCCTCGGCCACCGCCGCCACATCGTCATCCTCGATGGTCTGACGGCCATAGGGCAGGAAGGGGGGCGGGAAGGGCGGCGGCTCCGACGTCATCAGCCCGCCTTTTCCCTCAGCATGGCCAGCAAGCCCTCGGCCGACAGCCAGTCGTCATTGTTGTCGCTGCTGTAGCAGAAGCCCTCGGCGGCCGGCTTGGCGCCGTCTTCGGGGCCAAAGCGCTTGCGGGGATATTCCACGAAGGTCGGCTCGATCACATAGCGATCCTCCAGCTCGACCGTGGCGCGGGCGTCGTCGGCGCTGATCATCATCTCGTGTAGTTTCTCGCCGGGACGGATGCCGATCACCTTGATCGCCGCGTCGGGGGCCATGGCCTTGACCAGATCGGGCATGCTCATCGACGGGATCTTGGGCACGAAGATCTCGCCGCCCCGCATCAGGTTCAGGGACGACAGCACGAAATCGACGCCCTCGTTCAGGGTGATCCAGAACCGGGTCATGCGAGCGTCGGTGATCGGCAGTTCTGTGGCGCCGTTGGCCAGCAGGCGCTGGAATAGCGGCGCGACACTGCCGCGCGAGCCGACCACATTGCCGTAGCGGACCACCGCGAAGCGGGTGCCGATGTCGCCCGACAGGTTGTTGGCGGCCACGAAGGTCTTGTCCGAGGCCAGCTTGGTCGCGCCATACAGATTGATTGGATTGCAGGCCTTGTCGGTCGACAGGGCCACCACCTGTTTCACGTGATTGGCCAGGCTGGCCCAGACCACGTTCTCGGCGCCCATGATGTTGGTGTGGATGCATTCGGACGGATTGTATTCGGCGGCGGGCACCTGTTTGAGGGCGGCCGCGTGAATGACGATATCGACGCCGCGCAGGGCCAGGGTCAGGCGCTCGCGGTCGCGTACGTCCCCCAGGAAGAAGCGCATTTTCGCATAGGTCGCCTCGTCGAACTGCTCGCGCAGCTCCAACTGCATGTCGCTCTGCTTCAGTTCATCGCGGGAATAGACGATGATCTTGCGGGGATTGGCCTGCTTCAGCACCGTCTCGATGAAGCGACGTCCGAACGATCCGGTGCCGCCGGTGACCAGGATCACCTGGCCGTCCAGATCGAGGGTCTTCGGGGAAAAACGGCCCAAGTTCAGCCTCCTCACGCCTTCCGTCGCGAAGATTCGCGAGGGTGCGATTCGTGGTTAACGTCCCTTTGTCGCGCCTAGGCGTAAAGAGGACGTCAATCCCATCGCGGTATTGATCGATCATGCGCCTCTTCCTACGCCTTCTTCCCCTGATCCTGGTCTGCGCGGTTTCGGTCGCGCCGGCGTCCGCCTTCGCCGGCGCGCACGGCGAGAAGAAGGAAGAGAAGGCCGCGCCGGTCACCTATTTCGCCCTGCAGCCGTTGACCGCCGTGGCCCTGCGCCGCGACGGCCGCCGCGGCGTCCTGACCCTGGAGGCCGGTATCGAGGCCAAGGACCCCAAGGTGATGGCGCGGGCCCAGCTGTCGGAACCGCGTCTGCGCGCCGCCTTCGCCCAGGTGCTGATGACCTATGCCTCGGGCATGCGGCGCGGCGACCCGCCCGATGTCGATTATCTGGCGCGAGAACTGCAGAAGACCGCCGACAGGGTGCTGGGCCAGTCCGGCAGCCGCGTCCTGCTCGGCTCGGCCTTGATGAACTAGGCTTTCGCCTGGCTCCGCCGCGCGCGGAAGAAGCCGCGCAGCAGATCGGCGCTGTCCTGAGCCAAGACCCCGCCGGTGACCTCGGGCCGCCAATGGCAGGTCGGCTGGGCGAAGAAGCGCGGGCCATGGACCACGGCCCCGCCCTTGGGATCCTCGGCCCCGAACACCACCCGCCCGATCCGGGCGTGGCTGATCGCTCCGGCGCACATGGCGCAGGGCTCCAGGGTCACCACCAGGGTCAGGTTGGTCAGACGATAGTTTTCCAGCTTGGCGGCGACCTGACGCATCACCGCGATCTCCGCATGGGCGGTCGGATCATGGGCCGCGATCGGACCATTGCCGGCCGCGCCGAGGATCTCGCCGGTCTTCGGATCCAGGATCACCGCGCCCACCGGGGTTTCGCCGCGCGCGGCGGCCGCGCGGGCTTCGTCCAGCGCCAGGCGCATGGCCGCTTCGTCGGTCATGGCGCGACCTCGCCGAGCACGGTCAGCAAGCTTCCCAGTCCCGCCTGCCGGGCCGATCGCGCCAGTCGTATATCGGCCGTGACCAAGCGACTTCCCCGCATCTCCGCCAGGGCGAGGTAAGATCCGTCATAGGCGGATATGCCATGCAGCATGGCCAGATCGAACGCGCGCTCACGCAGCGGCGCCATCGGGAAAATCTCATGGAGTAGCATGTCGACCTTTTCGACCGCTCTACGCGCGAGCTCTCGATCAAATCCATCGCGCCGCACGCGCTTGGCCGCGATGCTGGCCATTTCCGCAAAGATCAGGTCCGGGGCCACCACCCACACACCGGATGCGATAAGATCCACGGCCAGAGTGGTGTTGGTCTCTGGAAAGAAGCATTTCGCGGCCACAGAGGCGTCGAGCACGATCTCAACGCGCATCGCGATCCTCTCGGATAAGATCGACGCTATCGACGGTCGAGGGCGGAAAGGCCTTGGCGAACCCATCCAGCATTGCTCTCAAGCGCTTAGACGCGATCTCGTCAAGAATGGCAATCACGGCGCTTGCTGTGTCCACGCCATGATCGCGCGCGTGATCATGGATCAACTTATGGGCGGCGGGCGAAAGATCGGCGAGATTCAGGACAACCGTTTCGGCGTTGGCGGGGCCACGTCGGAAGGCCGCGCCCTCCTCCGATACGCCCTGCTGGCTTTTGACGAAGGTGACGCGCTCACCGTCCAGGTCCAGCATTTCTGTCTTCCAACCGGCGTCGAGCCAAGCCGCCGCGTGAGAGTGGCCCAGACGCGTGTTCGACCACCAGGCCTGATGATCCCGCGCCGATCTCGGCAGTTGGAACCCGAGGATCTCATTGATCTCGGCGAAGGTCAGGCGGATCGACGAGCTGTCTGACCGCGCCTGGAGAAAGCGAAGCAGGGGCTCGTACTTCATCATCGCCTCCAAGTTATATACTTTAGTACATCATTTTCGACGCCGCGAAAAGGCGCACAACTTGATCCGTTCGGTGTTCGGTGCGCATTTGCGAAAAGCCCATCGTGAGATGCGCCCAGCCCTTGGAAGGAACGACTATGACCAGCATACCCCCCAGCACGCCCCACGACCCTCTTTACGATCCCGGCCACGACGGCGACCTCGATGATCCGTCGACGGGCGAGCGGGTCGCCAAGGCCCTGGCCCGCGCGGGCGTGGCGTCGCGTCGCGAGGTCGAGCGCCTGATCGAGGCGGGCCGCGTGGCCATCAATGGCAAGGTGCTGACCACCCCGGCCGTCAAGGTCGGTCCCGGCGACTTCCTCACCGTCGACGGCAAGCTGGTGGCCGAGCGCGAGCCGACGCGGCTGTTCCGCTATCACAAGCCCACCGGCCTGATGACCACCCACAACGATCCCAAGGAGCGCCCGACGGTGTTTCAGGCCCTGCCGCGCGAGCTGCCGCGCCTGATCTCGGTGGGCCGCCTGGACTTGAACTCCGAAGGCCTGCTGCTGCTGACCAATGACGGCGAGCTGTCGCGCAAGCTGGAGGCCCCCAGCAACGGCTGGGTGCGTCGCTACCGCGTCCGGGCCTTCGGCAATACCGACCAGGCCCGGCTGGACCGCCTGAAGGACGGCGTCACCATCGAGGGCGTCCGCTACGGCTCTATCGAGGCCAAGCTCGACAAGGCCCAGGACAAGGTCGGCGGCAAGAACATCTGGATCACCATCTCGCTGACCGAAGGCAAGAACCGCGAGATCCGCCGGGTGCTCGAGCACCTGGACCTGAAGGTCAATCGCCTGATCCGCCTGTCCTACGGCCCGTTCGCCCTGGCCACCCTGATGCCGGGCCAGGTCGAGGAGGTCGGGCCCCGGGTGATCCGCGAACTGCTGGGCGAGCTGATCGCGCCCGAAGACATGCCCGTCGGCGACAAGCCGCAGTTCCTCGGCGTCGCCGATCCGCTGCACGCGCCGGGCACCGCCAAGGGCGGCGAGCTGCAGCGCCGCGCCATCAAGTCCGCGCCGCTGCCCAAGGTGCTGGAGCCCGGCGAACGCACCCTTGAAAAGCCGGTCTACAAGGCCGGCTGGGCCAAGCCGAAGAAGAAGGTCGTCATCGCCGGCGTCAAGCCGATCAAGCGCGCGCCCAAGTCGATCGAGACCAAGATGATCGGCCCCAAGCCCGAGCCCAAGACCTGGAGCGCCGGCAAGCCGGCGGCGGGCAAGACCTTCGGCGCCAAGGCGGCGGGTTCGGCCCGGGCGGACGCCAAGCCCTTCGGTCCCCGGGCCGCCGGACCGGCCAGGGCGGGCGACAAGCCTTTCGCCAAGTCCCCTGCTTTCGCCAAGTCCCCAGGAAAGCCGGGCGCCAAGCCGGCCGCGGGCAAGGCGGCCGATGGCAAGCCCACCCGATCGGCGCCGCCAGCGTTCGAGACCAAGGCGGCGGGGCCGCGCCCCTACAAGGGTCCGAAAAAACCGCGCTAGACGGTGGCCGGATCGCGCCGGCCCAGCCAGCGCGTGGCGATCGGCCAGCGGACCACGACCTCGGCCAGGGCCGCATAGCCCAGGCCGACCGCCAGTCCTGCGGCCAGGGAACTCGCCTGGAACCCATGCGGCGTCTCGGGCTGCAGCGACAGCGGCTGCAGCAGCAGCAGGATGACGATGTTGTTGGCCGCATGCGCGCCGATGGCCAGCTCGATGCCGCCGGTGCGCAGGGTCATCCAGGTCAGCCCGGCCCCCATCGCCGCCCGAAACAGGAAGGCGTCCAGGTTGGGGTCGAAATGGATGGTGGCGAACATCAGGCCGTTCACCGCCATCAGCACGGCGGGATGGCGCGTGAAGGCGCCGGTCTGTTTCAGCAGCCAGCCCCGGAACACCAGTTCCTCGGCGGCGGCGGCCAGCACCAGCAGGACGACGGCGAAGGCGACATAGGTCGCCCGCCCGACGCCGGTCGACTCCAGGGCCAGGAGGGGGGGCGTCGGCGTCGCGGCCCCCAGGCTGGACGGGATCAGGACCAGGGCGGCCATCAGCGCGCCGACCAGCACGAGGCCGGCGATCAACAGGCGGGCGCGAAACCCGGACTCCCCCCCGATATAGCGGCGGATCGGCCGATGGCTCAGCCCCGCGCTCACGGCCACGAAGCCCACGGCCGCCGCGCCGTTGACGCCCGCCAGGATCGCCAGGATGAACAGCGAGACCTGGCCGTCCGTCGCGGCCAGGGCCGGCTGGTCCAGCGCCGCGAAAAGGCCCGCGGCGGCCGCCGCGCCGTCCAGGCCGCTGACCACCACCATCACCAACAGGCAGGCCGAGGCGCCGCCCAGGACAGCGGCCGCGGCGGCGGCCAGGACGCCCACCGGCACGGCGACCGCCAGACGGCGCGCATCGCGATCGTATGCGGTGAGGTCGGAGAAGACTCTCGACTCCCGCATCGCCCCGAAGATCGCTTCCGTCGCCATCGCGCCTGTTGACACCCCTACCGCTCTTGGAGCGACTAAGAATGGTCGATGGGCGGGTTGTAAAGCACCCCGCTTGCCGTTCGGCGCTGACAGCGGCACATATCGCCTGGAACTTCAGGGGGCGATCATGAGCGACAAAGAGACAGGCGATCCGCACCTGCACCGACTGGTGCTGTTCTCGGACGCGGTGTTCGCCATCGCCATCACCCTGCTGGCCATCGAGATCCACCCGCCCGAGCACTGGAGCGGGATCAGCGAGCTGTTCTACCTTATGCGATTCAAGTTGCAGGCCTTCGCCGTGAGCTTCGCGGTGATTGGCATCTACTGGATGACGCACCGGCGGGTCTTCGCCCGGCTCAAGGCCGCCAACGGCGTGCTCGACGTGCTCAACTTCATGGTGTTGGGCCTGGTCAGCCTGACGCCCCTGTGCGCCGAACTGCTGTGGGAGCGGGGCAGCCTGGATGTCGTGATCGTCTATGTCGGCCTGGTCTCGGCCATCGGCGCCGCCATGGGCGCGGTCTGGGGCTATGCGGCCTTCATCGGCAAGCTGGCCTTGCCGTTCAGAACCGGCGAGGCCTTGTTCCTGTTGGTTCGGCTGGCGGTGTCGCCGGGGCTGTTCTGTGGCTTGACCATGGTCACCCTGGTCAAGCCGGCGATCGGCGCGCCGCTGCTGGCGTTGGCCCTGATCGGCCTGAGCTTGCTCGGGCGATGGGTCGGGCGTTCGCCCGCGCCTACGGCCGCCGCCTGATGCGCATCGTTTCGGGCCAGTATCGCGGCAAGGCCATCGCCACCCCGCCCGGCGACGCCACGCGCCCCACGTCGGACCGTGCGCGGCAGGCGGTGTTCAACATTCTGGAGCACGCCGCCTGGGCCCCCGAGCTGCATGGCGCGCGGGTGGTCGACCTGTTCGCCGGCTCGGGCGCCCTGGGGCTGGAAGCC
>JAHINZ010000453.1 GCA_018895795.1 Alphaproteobacteria bacterium | reverse complement strand
GGTCGTCTTCCGCGTTGTTTGGGGCCTGGTTGGTCCTGACAGCGCGCGTTTCTCGCGGTTCGTCAAAGGCCCGCGCGCGATCGCCGCTTACGCCAAGACCCTCTCCAGCCGATCGCCCAGTGAAACGCCGGGGCACAATCCTCTTGGCGCCCTCAGCGTGGTCGCCATTCTGGGGCTGCTGTCGACACAGGTCATAACCGGTCTGTTCGCGGTTGATGTCGATGGCCTGGAGTCGGGGCCCTTATCCGATCGCGTCGACTTCGAGACGGGGCGTCAGTTCGCCGATTGGCATCATTGGTCCTTCACCGGGCTACAGGTGTTGATCGTCCTGCACGTCGCCGCTGTGGTCTTCTACCTGGCCTACAAGCGCTCGAACCTTGTCGGGCCGATGATTACGGGCCGACGCGTGTTTGATCGAGACCCTGAACTTCGGTTTGCCCCCCTGTGGCGCGCCGTGCTCGTCGCGATCCTTGCCGGCCTGTTGGCGTGGTGGATCTCCACGGGGCTCAGGATCTAGGGACTTTCAGGGTGATTCCCTCCAGAGCGGTCGATGGGGTTGAGCCGTTCTAGGGTCCGTCGCGCCGGGCTCTATGATCTATCGACTGCCACCCCCTAGTCGCGCGCAAGGCGGCGTTCGCCCTGTTCGTCTTTACGCCGTCCTTATGCGCGGGGCCCTTTCCCGCATGGCGAGCTTACGCGCCGCCGTGGTCTTCAAGCCGTCTATCCGAATGGAGGCGGCGAATGGCTGACCTGATTTTTCTGGCGCTCGGGGCGGGGCTGTTCGCGGCCTTCGTCGGCTTCGCCATGGCGCTGAGGCGCGTCTGACCATGCTGGTGGGCGTGCTGTGGGGAGCCGGGGCGATCGTCGTCGCGGCCTATATGGTCGCGGCTCTGCTGCGACCCGACAAGTTCTGACGGATCAAATCCATGAATTGGCAAGGATGGGCGGAGATCGCCCTGACCCTGGGCCTGGCGGTCGCGATCGCCTGGCCGCTGGGCGTCTATATGTCTCGGGTCTGGAACGGCGAGCGCACCTGGCTTGATCCGGCGCTCAAGCCCGTTGAGGCTTTGTTCTATTCGGCCGGCGGCATTGACCCCAGGAAGAGCCAAACCTGGCACGCCTACGCCTTGGCTCTGCTGGCCTTCAACGCCGCGGGCTTTGTGACGGTCTATGCCGTGCTGCGTCTGCAGGGCGTTCTGCCGCTCAATCCGCAGGGTTTCGCCGGCGTCTCGCCGCACCTGGCGTTCAACACCGCCGCCAGCTTCGTGACTAATACTAACTGGCAGAGCTATGGCGGCGAGACCACGATGTCGACGCTCAGCCAGATGCTGGTGTTGACTGTCCAGAACTTCGTCTCGGCCGCCACAGGCGCGACGATCGCCGCCGCGTTGGCGCGGGCGTTCATCGCCAATCGCGGCGAGGGCGTCGGCAATTTCTGGGCCGATCTGGTGCGTACAACCCTCTACGTGCTGCTACCGCTGTCGATCGTGTTGTCGATCGTTCTGGTCGCCCTGGGCCTGCCCCAGACCCTGGCCGCCAGCGTCGACGCCACCACCGTAGAAGGAGCGCCGCAGAAGATCGCCCTGTTCGCCGTCGCCAGCCAGGAAGCCATCAAGCAACTGGGCATCAACGGCGGCGGCGTCTTCAACGCCAATTCCGCCCACCCGTTCGAGAACCCCACGCCTCTGACCGACCTGATCACTGCGGTGTCGATCAACGTGCTGGGATGGGCCGCGTTCTTCGCCTTCGGCCGCTCGGCCCTGGCGCGCAAGGAAATCCGCGCCCTGGTGATTGCGGCCATGATCCTGCTCTCGGCCGGTGCGGCGGCGGTCTATGCCGCCGAGACCCAGCCCGCGCCCGCCCTGGTCGCCGCCCATGTCGACGCCTCGGTCAATCTGGAAGGCAAGGAGGTCCGCTTCGGCGCGCCGGCCACCGCCGTCTGGGTGGCCATGACCACGGGGGCCTCGAACGGCTCGGTCAACGGCATGCATTCCAGCCTGATGCCGCTGGGCGGCGCCGTGGCGATGTTCCTGATGCAACTGGGCGAGATCCTGCCCGGCGGCATCGGATCTGGGATCGCCATCATGGTGGTCATGGCCCTGCTGGCGGTGTTCGTCGCCGGGCTGATGGTGGGGCGCACGCCTGAATATCTGGGCAAGAAAGTCGAGGCCCGCGAGATCCAGCTGGCCATGCTGGCCGTGCTGATCATCCCGCTGTCGATGCTGGGCTTCTCGGCGATCGCGGCGGTGCTGCCCGAGGCCCTGAAGGGGCTGATGCACGCCGGGCCGCACGGCCTGTCGGAGATCCTCTACGGCTACACCTCGGCCACGGCGAACAACGGCTCGGCGTTTGGCGGGCTGAGCGCCAACGCGCCGTGGTGGGACACCACCCTGGGGATTTCGATGATGCTGGGCCGCTTCGTTCCCATCGTCGCGGTGTTGGCCATCGCCGGCGGCCTGGCCGCCAAGCCCAAGCTGGCGCCGTCGGTTGGGACCCTGCCCACCCATGGCGGCCTGTTCATCGGCCTGCTGATCGGGGTCATCCTGATCCTCGGCGGCCTGCAATTCTTCCCCGCCTTGGCGCTGGGGCCGATCGTCGAGCACTTCCAGGCGCTCGCCGTGGTCGCCGCCGTCCACTGACACATCTGATCGCAAAGGCGATTTGACATGACCACCCTAGATCCCCTGCTCGGGGAGGGCCGGCGCAAGTCGGCCATGGCCGCCGGCCTCTCTTCAACCGTCTTACTGCGGGCGACCCGGGACGCCTTCGCCAAGCTGGACCCCCGCCGGCTGACCAACAATCCGGTGATCTTCACCACCTGGATCGTGGCCCTGCTGTCGACTGTTTCGGCGGTCGCAGCGGTCGCGGGGCGCCAGCCTGCGGGCTTTGCGATCCAGATCGCCGGTTGGCTGTGGGCGACCGTGCTGTTCGCCAATCTGGCTGAAAGCGTCGCTGAAGGGCGCGGCAAGGCGGCGGCCGACAGCCTGCGGGCCACCCGCGTCACCACCAAGGCCAAGCTGATCATCGACGAGAAGACAGGGACGATCATCCCGACCCCGGCCCACAAGCTGGGGGTCGGCGAGATCATCCTGATCGAGGCGGGTGACGTCGTCCCGACCGACGGCGAGATCATTGAAGGGATGGCCAGCGTCAACGAGGCGGCCATCACCGGCGAAAGCGCCCCGGTGATCCGCGAAAGCGGCGGCGACCGTTCGGCCGTCACCGGCGGCACTACCGTAGTGTCGGACTGGATCAAGGTGCGGGTCACCGCCGAGGCGGGCAACACCTTCCTGGACCGGATGATCGCCATGGTCGAGGGCGCGGATCGGCGCAAGACGCCCAACGAGATCGCCCTTGCCGTGTTGCTGGCGGGCCTGACCCTGATCTTCTTGATCGCGGTGGTCACCCTGTTGGGCCTGGGCAAGTTCTCGGGCGTGGCCCTGGATCCGTTGGTGTTGGGCGCGCTGTTCATCACCCTCATTCCCACGACGATCGGCGGACTGCTCTCCGCCGTCGGCATCGCCGGCATGGACCGGCTGCTGAAGGTCAATGTGCTGGCCACCTCGGGCCGGGCGGTGGAGGCCGCCGGAGACGTCGATACCCTGCTGCTGGACAAGACCGGCACCATCACCTTCGGCAACCGCATGGCCACCGAGGTGATCGCCGCGCCGGGCGTGCGTCCCGACGCCGCCCTTCGCGCCGCCGTCAGCGCCTCGCTGGCCGACGAGACTCCGGAAGGCCGCTCGATCGTCGAGCTGGGCCGCAACCAGGGCGTGGTTGTCGAGGTTCCCGCCGGCGCGGCGTCGATCCCCTTCAGCGCCATGACCCGCCAATCAGGCCTGGACGCGGGCGGCATGTCGTGGCGCAAGGGGGCGGTCGACGCGGTCTATCGCAGTCTGGCGCTGGAACCCCGCCAGATCCCGGCCGAGGTCAGCGCCGCCGTGGACCGGATCGCCCGCTCGGGCGGCACGCCGTTGGCGGTCAGCGAGAACGGCGTCCTGGTGGGCGTCATCCACCTCAAGGACGTGGTCAAGCCTGGCGTCAAGGAACGCTTCGCCGACCTACGACGCATGGGTCTGCGCACGGTGATGATCACCGGCGACAACCCAGTGACCGCCGCCGCCATCGCTTCGGAGGCCGGGGTCGATGACTTCCTGGCCGAGGCCACGCCCGAGGACAAGCTGCGGCTGATCCGTGAGGAGCAGGGCCGGGGGCGGCTGGTCGCCATGTGCGGCGACGGCGCCAATGACGCCCCCGCCCTGGCCCAGGCGGATGTCGGGGTGGCCATGCAGACCGGCGCCCAGGCCGCCCGCGAGGCCGGCAACATGGTCGATCTGGACAGCGACCCCACGAAGGTCATCGAGATCGTCGAGGTCGGCAAACAGATGCTGATCACCCGCGGGGCCCTGACCACCTTCTCGATCGCCAACGACGTGGCCAAATACTTCGCGATCATCCCGGCGATGTTCGTGGTCTCGCTGCCCGCATTGGGGGCGATGAACGTGATGCGGCTGCACAGCCCGCAAAGCGCCATCCTCTCAGCGGTGATCTTCAACGCCCTGGTGATCGTCGCCCTGATCCCGTTGGCCCTGAAGGGCGTGAAATATCGCGCCGTCGGCGCCGGCAAGCTGCTGTCGCGCAACCTGCTGATCTACGGTCTGGGCGGGCTGATCGCGCCGTTTGTCGGCATCAAGCTGATCGACATGATCGTATCCGCTCTCGGCTTGGCCTAAACTGCATCCTCCGGAGATTCACAGCTCATGCTCTCCCACCTTCGTCCGGCCCTGGTCACGATGGGCCTGTTCACCGCCTTGCTGGGCCTGGCCTATCCGTTGGCCGTCACCGGCGTCGCCCAGGCGGCCTTCCCCTATCAGGCCAATGGCAGCCTGGTGCGCGACGCCAAGGGAACCGTCGTCGGCTCGGCCCTGATCGGCCAGGCTTTCGCCGCGCCGCGGTATCTGCATCCGCGCCCCTCGGCGGCCGGCGCGGGCTATGACGCCTCGGCCTCCAGCGGCTCCAACATGGGCCCGATGAACCCGGCCCTGGCCGAGCGGGTCAAGGCCGACGCCGACGCCTTGCGGGTCGAAGACCCGGGCGCGATCATCCCCGCCGATGCGGTGACGACCTCGGGCTCGGGTCTGGATCCGGACATCTCCCCGGCCTACGCCGATCTGCAGGCCGTCCGGATCGCCAAGGCGCGCGGCCTGGCCAGCCGCGACGTACAGGCGGTGATCGACGCTCATGTCCAGGGCCGCCTATTGGGCTTCATCGGTCAGCCGCGGGTCAATGTGCTGGCCGTCAACCGGGCGCTCGACGCCCGCGCGCCGGGCTAGACGCTTGGCGGCCGACGAACGCCCCTATCCCGAACCGGGTCGTCCCGACCCCGAGGCGCTTCTGGCCGCCGCCAACAAGGCGAGCCGGGGGCGCCTGAAGGTGTTTCTGGGCATGGCGCCCGGCGTGGGCAAGACCTACGAGATGCTGCGCGCCGCCCGACGCCGCAAGGCCCAGGGCCAGGATGTCGTCGTCGGCCTGGTCGAAACCCACGGCCGCCGCGAGACCGAGAGCCTCCTGCGCGACATGGAGGTTCTCGCCCGCAAGCCGATCGACCATCGGGACCGGGTCGTGATGGAGTTCGATCTCGACGCCGCCCTGGCGCGTAAGCCCAAGCTGCTGCTGGTCGACGAATACGCCCATTCGAATGCGCCCGGTTCTCGCCATTCCAAGCGTTGGCAGGACGTCGAGGAAATCCTGGCGGCGGGGATCGACGTCTGGACCACCCTGAACGTCCAGCATTTGGAAAGCCTGGTCGACGTCGTGCAGCGCATTACCGGCGTTCGCCAGCGCGAGACCGTGCCCGACAGCGCCCTGTCGCGGGCCGACGACATCGAGGTCGTCGACATCACGCCCGGCGAGCTGCGCGAGCGGATGGCGGCGGGCAGGGTCTATGTGCCAGAGACAGCGCGGCTGGCCTCCGAGCACTTCTTCCGGGTCGAAAACCTCACCGCCTTGCGCGAACTGGCCCTGCGGCGTGCGGCCCAGACGGTGGACGACCAACTGGTCGCCACCATGCGCGAAAAGGGCGTGGAGGGGCCCTGGGCGGCGGGCGAGCGGATTCTGGTCCTGGTCGGCGGCGATGCGATGGCCGGCGGGCTGGTGCGGACGGGCCGGCGACTGTCGGACATGATGATGGACGCCCCCTGGACCGTCGCCCACGTCGATCGACCCGACCGGCCGCCGCCGGGACTGGCCGCGGCGGCCCGCGCCAACGACGCCCTGAAGCTGGCCGAACAACTGGGCGGATCAACGGTGGTGCTCAGCGGCGCGGATCTCGTCGCCACGGTGATGGCCTATGCTCGCCGCAACAATGTCACCCAGATCGTCATCGGCAAGTCGGCCGACAGCCGCTGGCGCGAACTTCTGGGCAGGTCTCTGGCCGTGGCCTTGCTGCGGGAAGCCCGGGGCGCGGCGATCCATGTGGTCACCGAGGCCGCCCATGAGGCGGTCGTCGAGCCGCCCCGGCCTCGATCGTTGAGGCCCTGGACTGGCTATCTCACCGGCGCGGCCTGCGTCGCCTTGGCCACTTTGGTGGCGTGGGGTCTGGATGTCGCGTTCGACCGCGTCGACCTGGGCATGATCTTTCTCGCCGCCGTTCTGGCGGCGGGGGTGCTGCACGGGTTGCGACCGGCCCTGGCGTCGGCGACCTTGGCCTTCCTCGTCTATAACTACCTGTTTCTCGAACCCCGGCACAGTTTTGCGATCGGCTCGCCGGTCGACTTCTTGACCCTGATCGTGTTCTGGGCCGTCGCCCTGGCGGCCGGCGGACTTGCGGGGCGGGTGCGCGACCAGGGGCGTGACGCCCAGCGCCGGGCGTCGGCCGTTTCGGCCCTACTGGCCGCCAGCCGCACCTTCTCGGCGGCCGCCGGACGTGAGGCGGCGGCGCAGGCCATCGCCGAGCAGGCGGCCGCGGCGGCCGGCGCCAAGGCCATGGTGTTGCTGCCTCGCAATGGCGAGCTCGAACCCGCCGCCGGCGCTCCGGCGCTCGAACCGCTGGACGCCGCCCCTATGGCCGCCGCCCGTTGGGCTTGGGAAAAGGGCGAGCCCGCAGGCTTTGGCACCGGCACCCTGCCTCAGACCAGTTGGACCTTCTGGCCCCTGGACGGCGTGCGCTCCAGGGCCGGCGTGGCCGGCGTCGAGGCCGGCGCAATGGTCCCGGGATCCGACACCGAGCGGCTGGTCCTGGCGCTGCTGGAGCAGGGGGCCGTGGCGCTGGAGCGCGCCGAACTGGCGACCGAGGCCGTCGAGACCGAAACCCTGCGCCGCGCGGACCGTTTCCGCTCGGCCCTGCTCAACTCGATCAGCCACGACCTTCGCACGCCCCTGTCGACGGTGCTGGGCGCCTCCAGCACCCTGATCGACTATGGCAAGGGCCTGGCACCGGCCGTACGCGACGACCTGATCCTCAGTATTCGCGAGGAAGCCGAGCGGCTAAACCGCTATGTCGGCAATCTGCTGGACATGACGCGTCTGGAAGGCGGGGCTCTGCGCCTGCGCACCGACTGGACCGATGTGCGCGACGTGCTGGGCGCGGCCGCCGACCGCGTCGCGCGGCGACTGGGCGACCGGGTGTTGGCGCGCGACTATCCCCCTGAACTCAGCCTCGTACGGATCGATGGCGGGCTTCTGGAACAGGCGATCGTCAACATTCTCGAAAACGCGATCGCCTATAGCGCGCCGCGCACTGGCATTGAAATGGCCGCCTATGAGGACCGGGCCAATGTTGTGATCAGCATAGAGGACGAGGGACGTGGCATCCCGACCGCCGAGTTGGAAGGTGTGTTCGAGAAGTTCCGCCGCATGGAGGAGCCCAGCGACCGCACACAGGGCGCCGGTCTGGGTCTCTCGATCGCCAAGGGCTTTATCGACGCGATGGGCGGGCGCATCGCCGCCGCCAGCCCCATCCACGACGGCAAAGGCACGCGGATCCTGATCAGCCTGCCCAAGGCGATCGCGACCCCGCATCACCTGCTATGAAGACGTCATGAGCCTTTCACGTCCGCGCATCCTGGTCATCGACGACGAGCCCCAGATCCATCGCTTTCTGGGGCCGGCCTTGGATGCGGCCGGCTTCGAGCTCTTGCGCGCCGACAGCGGCCAAGAAGGGCTGCGGGGGATAGCGCTCTGGTCGCCCGACGCCGTGGTGCTGGACCTTGGCTTGCCCGACATGGATGGCAAGGACGTGCTGATCCGAGCCCGCGACTTCTATGACGGCCCGATCCTGATCCTGTCGGCCCGCGATCGCGAGGCCGAGAAGATTCAAGCCCTCGACCACGGGGCAAATGACTATCTGGAAAAGCCGTTTGGCGTGGGCGAACTGCTGGCCCGCTTGCGCGCGGCCCTGCGCCAGCGCGCGTCCGCCAAGGCGCCGGAAGGTCCCGTCCGATCTGGCGAGGTCGAGATCGACTTTGACAGGCGTCGGGTCACCCGGGCCGGCGCGGTCGTGAAGGTGTCACCCAAGGAATACGATCTCCTGGCGCGTCTGGCCCGGGGGCATGGCAAACTGCTGACCCACAAGGACTTGCTGGTCGCCATCTGGGGGGCGGCCCACGCGACGGATACCCAGTACCTTCGTGTTTTCATCGGTCAGTTGCGTCAGAAGCTCGAGCTCGATCCCGCCCGTCCGAGGATCATCGAGACAGAGCCCGGTGTTGGCTATCGCTTCAGCGCTGATTGAAAAATGACAGGGATCGCGGGGCGTGATGAGGCGTCAGGAAAGGGTAGGGGCGCCGCTTGATGACCTGCGCCGCAGCGCGCATTTCGGACACCGGAGCAGTCAGCTTTCGGCGGAGACGATCGTTCAGTGGCTGAAGTCTAGACCTTGCTAGTCCAGGGCGCGGCCGCGCCGATTTCCGCCAAGATCGAACGATCGATCTGCGCCACCGAATTGACTCCCGTCAGGGCCATGGCAACGCGCATTTCCTTCTCGATCAGGTCCAGCAGTTGGGTGACGCCCGGTCCGCCGCGCGCCGCCAGGGCATAGGCGAACGCTCGGCCCAGCAAAACGCCTTGAGCGCCCAACGCCAGCATCCGCACCACATCCAGGCCCGAGCGCACGCCACCGTCGGCCAGCACCGTCAGCCGATCGCCCACAGCCTCGGCGATGGCCGGCAGAGCTCGGGCCGACGACGGCACGCCGTCCAACTGGCGGCCGCCATGGTTGGAGACCACGATGCCGTCCGCGCCGATGTTGGCCGCGGCCTTCGCGTCTTCTGGATCCAGCACGCCCTTGATGATCAGCGGCCCTGTCCAGAGTTGGCGGATCCACTCCAGGTCCTTCCACTGGATGGAGGGATCGAAGTTCGCCGCCAGCCAACCCATGAAGTCTTCCAGCCCCGAGTTCTGGCCCAGCACCGGCGCGACATTGCCTAGGGTGTGAGGACGGCCCATCAGCCCGACATCCCAGGCCCAGGCCGGCTTGGTGACGGCCTGCAGCATGCGACGCAGACCTGCATTGGGACCGCTCATGCCCGAATGGGCGTCACGGTAACGCGCTCCGGGCACCGGCATATCTACTGTGAAGACCAGCGCCGTCGCGCCGGCGTCCCGCGCCCGCACCAGCAGGTCGCGCATGAAGGCTCGGTCGCGCAAGACATAGAGTTGGAACCATATCGGCGCGCTGCTGGCCCTGGACACTTCGTCGACGTCGCAGACCGAGACCGTGGAAAGGCAAAACGGCACGCCCTTGGCGGCCGCGGCCTTGGCGGCCTGCACCTCGCCGCGACGGGCGTACATCCCGGTCAGGCCGACAGGCGCCAGGGCCACAGGCAGGGCCTGCTTGACGCCAAACAGGGTGGTCGAGGGATCGACGCTCGAGACGTCCTTCAGCACCCGCTGGCGCAGGGATAGGTCGGCGAGGTCGGTAACGTTGCGGGCCAGAGTCGCTTCGGCATAGGCGCCGCCGTCGATATAGTCGAACAGGAAGCGCGGCAGCTTGCGCCGGGCCGCTTCGCGAAAGTCCGTGGTGGACGAGACAATCATGAGCTCGCCCTACTGGAAGTTGCCGAAGGCGCCGCCGTCGGCCAGAACTGCCGCGCCGGCGCCGGCGATGGTCTTGTCTTCAAGCAACATACAGATCCCTCGAACTTCCAGCGTCAGCGCGCCATGCGCTTGCCGTTCTAGCCCAGGTCGCGCCCGATGGCGTGGGCCGCCTTGCGTCCGTTCCCGACCAGCACGTTCATCCGGTCGTCGTCCGCGTTTTGAGCTGCGCCGGAGACAGTGATCGCACTGACGATCTGGCCCGCCGAGCCGCGAAGTCTTCCCCTGCAGCACGGCGGCGGTCGGGGCGGCCATCCTCAAGGCGCGTCACGTCGATGGGGCCCTGACCATCGGCGATGGGACGGGTGGCCCCGTGACGCACTTTCCCAAAGACCCATTGGTCGCAATCCGGAGGAGTTAGTTTTGATCCACAGACTTGGCTCCACCCCGTCGCGATGGCGCAGCGCACTTTGCGGCTGTGAGTCTTGTCGCCTTGGTTAGACCGCGAAAGCTGCATCTTCGGACGTCCGGCCTGAAAGGTCTGGCAACGCGCTAGAGTCCGTTTGCGACAGCGCGCCTGTGTCCCGTGGAAGGCGTATGGTCGTTGAAATAGGTTTGGGCCTCTTCCAACAGGGCTGCGGCCAGCCGGTTCATCGGGGCCATGGCCGCAGTCATGAAGGCGTATTCGTGCAAGATCTGGGGACGAAACACTCGGGTCGTCATGCCGTCCCGCGTGAAGTTTCCGGCCATCAGGTCGTTGACGATGGCGATGCCGATCCCCTGGGCGGCGAAGGCGCAGGCTGAGCCCACGGTGTGGGTCTCGAGCTTGACCTCGGGCCGCACACCGCGCTCGCGAAAAGCGTCGTCGATCTGCCGGCGGGTCCAGGTGCCGAACCCGAGCAGCACTAGCGGTGCGTTGCGTAGCAGTTCCGGCGACAGGACCTCATGCGCCGCCAGCGGGTGGTCCGAGGGCAGGACGCAGACGGTCTCGCTGGCCGACAGCACCACGGTGGAGATGTCAGCGCGCTCCAAAGGCAGCTTTACGAACCCGCAGTCGGCGGTGCGGTTGGCCACCATGCTGCGCGCGGTTTCGGTGCTGCGGGAGTCGATTGTGACCCGAACCTTGGGAAAACGGTCCATGAACCGGGGCAGGATCATCGACAGCACGCCTTCCGATAGGCTGGGTGGGGCGACAATCTTCAGCAGGCCGGTGTTGAACTGGGCGATGTCGCGGATCAACGACCCGACACGCTCCAGCCCGCCGAACGCCAGATCGACCTCCTCGTAGATCATCAAGGCCTCGGGCGTTGGGCTAAGGCGGCCTTTCTCCCGATAGAACAGTTCGAAGCCCGCATCCTTTTCCAGCTGGGCGATCAGCCGGCTGACAGCGGGCTGCGTCAGCCCCATGCGTCCGGCGGCGGCCGTGGCCGACCCGCTCAAAAGTGTCTCTCGGAAGGCCTCCAGGCTGCGCAGGTTCAGCTTCATCAACGATCCCCGATAGGCTTACAACCGGGTGACCGGCAGCATCAGACGCGATGGCCGCGCCGCATCGACATAGACCCGATTTCGCGCCGGACGGGGAGAGCGCCCATGCCCCTCCGGCTCGCCGGAGTTCGGATTGACGTCGAAATGCGGGAAGTTGCTCGAGGACACATCCAGTCGGATGCTGTGACCCTGGACGAAAAGGTTGGCGGTCGGAAAGGCCTCAATCGTGATCGCATAGACCTTGCCGGGCTCAAGCCGCGTCTCGTGGTCGAATCCTTCGCGGTAGCGGGCCCGCAAAACCCCGGTGGTCAGGTTCATCGCGAAGCCCTCCGGATAGTCCGCTGACGGCGGGTGGACGTCGATCAATTTGATGTGGAAGTCGGTGTCGACGCAGTCGGAGCTGATGAACAGCTTGGCGCTGATCGGGCCGACCACTTCGACATCGTTCTCCAGCGGGGCGGTCTGAAACACTAACACGTCGTCACGCTCGGCCAGCGGTCGATAGGGGGCATCGCAACCAAAGAAGTCCGGCGCCTCTCGCTGGTCGAAAGCCCCCGCCACCATCAAAGGCGCGCCCGAGGCCATGGCCCCGCCGATCGTCGGTACGGGCTTCGCCGGATCGTGGACATAGTCGCGGAAGGTCTCGGCCTCCGTCGGCGTCGTGGTCGTCAGGTCGCCGTCGGCTCGGAGAAAGTAGTCGATCATCACGGAGGAGGCCGGCGGCCACGCATCCGCGTCGCGCCAGCGGCCGCCGTGGTCAAGGCGTCCTTCTGGAGTCATGCCGCCCGAGCCGCCGCCCATCACGAAGAGCTTTACGGGGGGGAGGGGGTCTGGCCCCGGCGCGACCTTCAGCCAGGCGTCGAACCAGGCCAGGCGCACGGCGACGAAGTTTTCCCCCAGAGCGCCATCCAGGGTGGCGTCGGACCCGAAATCGACATCGCCGGCATGGGTGACGGAGCGCTGCCCGTGGGTCCAGGGCCCTAGGATCAGCTTGACCGGCGAGGTCTTGCGAGGGGACAGGCCCAGATAGTTTTCGGTCGCGGTCAGGGCGTAGGGATCGTACCAACTGCTCATGTGCGCCATAGGCACATCGGCATAGGCGTCGTAAGCGCCGGCGGCGTAGAGGCCGTTCTGCTTCCAGTAGGGGCCGAACAGGCCGTTGCGCCACTGGTCCAGCAAGTACTTCTCGTATTCCGGCGCGGCGGCGAGGGGGGACCTGCCCTCCGACCACGGCATACGCTTGAACCAGGCCTTCAGGTCCTGAGCCTTCAGCGCCGCCAGGCGCTCGGGATCGTCCTTGGTGGCGGGACTGAGCAAGGCGTGCTTGTAGGCCCAGGTCGCCTGCTTCAG
>JAHINZ010000452.1 GCA_018895795.1 Alphaproteobacteria bacterium | reverse complement strand
TGGAGGCGATCGACAACGGTCTTGAGGTCTCCGGCGCCGACGACGGCGGGGCCTTTTATCTGTTCCCGGAGAACGGCTGGCTGCAGGTGCGCTGCCAGGTGCTGGACACCGCGGATCTGGATCGCGCCCGGACCCTGGACGCCCTGTTCGAGACCGTGGCGCGGGCCCAGTTCCGGCTGATCGGCAGCCGCTTCGGCTTTGATCCGCACACCGGCCTGTGGCTGATCGAAGACCTCTATCCGGACTTCGAGGTCGATCAGGTTCCGACCGTCCTGGAGCAGCTGGCCTTTGTCTGGTCGGCGCTGCAGGGCCTTTTGGACAACGCCCTGGACGGCGTGGTCGCCGACGACGACGCCCTGAACGCCGCCTTCGAGCTGGAAGCGGCCGGCGCGCCGAACTAGGCGGAGCGAGGCGGCTTGATCCTCGCCGGACAATCGCGTTCACATGCCACCTGAAGTCGTGACCTGGGGACCGCGTTGACCGAAGCCTTGATCGTGAAGGGTCTCAGCAAGACCTTCGCCAAACCCGCCGTCGTCGATCTCGACCTGACGGTCCATGCGGGCGAGCTTTACGCCCTGTTGGGGCCCAATGGCGCGGGCAAGACCACCACCCTGCGGATGGTCGCGGGTCTGACCAAGCCCGACGGCGGCGAGATCAGCATCTATGGCGTCGACGCCCGGGCCGAGCCCGCCGCCGCCAAGGCCCTGGTGGCCTGGGCCCCCGACGAGGCGATGATCTATGACCGGCTGACGCCGCTGGAATATCTGGAGTTCGTGGCCGGCCTCTGGACGGTCGATCCCAAGCTGGCCAAGACCCGGGCCGAGCAGCTCCTGGCTCAGCTGGGTCTGGCCGACGAGGCGCGCCGCCGCTGCGAGGGCTTTTCGCGCGGCATGAAACAGAAGGTGGCCCTGGCCGGGGCCCTGATCCACGACCCGAAACTCCTGATCCTCGACGAGCCCCTGACTGGCCTGGACGCCGCCGCCGCGCGGTTGGTCAAGGACATGCTGCAGGCTCGGGTCGACGCCGGCGGCACGGTGATCCTGACCACCCACATCCTGGAAGTCGCCGAGCGCATGGCCGACCGCATCGGCATCATCGCCGGGGGCAAACTGCTGGCCGAGGGGCGGATGGATGAGCTGCGGGCCCAGACCGGCGGGGCGTCGGGGGACTCCACCCTGGAGGACCTGTTCCTGCAACTGACCGCCGAGAGCCAGCCCGCGTGAGCCTGCTGCCGCCCGCCAGCGCCGCCTGGTTGCTCGCCCACGAGATGCGGCTGACCTGGCGCGGCTATCGCGCCGGTCGGGTCGGCAAGGGCCCCGGGGCGATGATCGGCCTGATCATCCTGTTCGCCTTCGCCTGTGTGGGCGGGGTGACCGTGGCGCTGGCGACCCACGGCCACCAGGTTCCCATCCAGCCTCTGGCGGTGGCGATCGCCGATCTGGCCTGCGCGGTGGTCCTGACCCTGATGCTGTCCCAGACCCTGGGGGCGTCGGCCGAGGCGCTGTACGAGCGCGGCGATCTGGACCTGTTGTTCTCCTCGCCGATCGCCCCGGCCAAGGTGCTGCTGGTCCGGGCCCTGGGCGTGGCCACCGGCGTGTCGACGATCTTCATGGTCTTTATCGCGCCGTTGCTGCTGCCGTCGGTGATCTATGGCCACCCCGGCTGGCTGGGGGTGTTTGGCGTGCTGATCGCCCTGGCCCTGACCGCCACGGCCCTGGGCCTGTCCCTGGCCATGGCGCTGTTCGCCCTGATCGGTCCGCGCCGCACTCGCACCGTGGCCCAGGTGCTGGCGGCCCTGGTCGGCGCGGCCTTCTTCCTGGCCAGCCAGTACCGCGTCCTGATCGGCGAGGGGACGTCGCGGGACCTCTACGCCAACCTGGCCCAGGCGGCGCAGACCGGCCGTCTGGCGCCGCCGCCGTTCGCGGATCTGCCGCTGCGCGCCATGGTCGGCGAGCCCTTGCCGCTGATCGGTATGCTGGCGGTGGGGGGCGGCCTGTTCTGGCTGGCCGCCATGGCTCTGGGGCGACGCTTTTCCGACGCCGCCGCCGCGGCCCAGGGCGCCAGCTCGACCCGGGCGCGCGGTCCCGTCAAGCCCGCCTCGCCGTTCGCGGCCGGGGCGTTCCGCGCCACCATCCGCAAGGAGCTGCGGCTGATCGGCCGCGACGCCACCCTGCTGTCGCAGGTGCTGCTGCGGGTGCTGTATCTGCTGCCGTTGGCCCTGATGCTGGCGCGGTCGGCCAAGGGGGTCGACGCCGCCGCCCTGGCCGGCGGGGCGGGCTTCGTGGCCTTCATGGCCGGGCAGGTGGCCGGCAGCCTGGCCTGGATCACCCTGTCGGCCGAGGACACCCCGGACCTGCTGGCGGTGTCGCCCACGCCGGTGTCCACCCTGCGTCGCGCCAAGCTGACGGCCGCCATGATCCCGGTGGCCCTGCTGCTGGCGGTTCCGATCGCGGCCCTGACCTGGTTCCAGCCACTGACCGGGCTGATCACCGCCGTCGGCGCGGGCCTGACCGCCTGGTGCTGCGGTCTGATCAATCTGTGGCATCAGAAGCCGGGCAAGCGCGCCGACTTCCGTCGCCGTCGCGGGGCGTCGTGGTTCGCGACCCTGGCCGAGATCTTCGTCGGCGGGCTGATCGCCGGGGGCACGACCCTGATGGTGATGGGTCTGGTGGCGTGGGCCGCCTTGCCGTTGATCGTGGCGGGGGCGCTGATGATGGTCCTGCGGCGCACCGACGAGCAGATCGCCCGGACCCTGCGGACGGCGGGCTAAGCGTCCAGCAAGGCGCGGATCTGGCAGACCACGCCTTGCGGCTCGAAGCGGATCACGGCCTCGCCTGACAGTTCGGCGGCCAGGCCGCGCTCGATCAGGCGGGATCCGAAGCCGCGCCGGCTGGGCGGCGTGACCGGCGGGCCTCCGGTTTCGGTCCAGGTCAGGTCCAGCCGCTCGGCGCCGTCGGAGGGGGCCATGTCCCAGGCGATCGTGACGCGGCCCTCGGGCACGGACAACGCCCCGTACTTGACGGCGTTGGTGGCCAGTTCGTGCAGCGCCATCGACAGCGACAGGGCCGCGCGGGGCGACAGGCGCACGGACGGACCGATCAGGCTGAACCGCGCCGCGCCGCCGTGCAGCAGGGCCAGGTTCGAAGCCAGTTCGTGCAACTCGGCGCTCTCCCAGTTTTCCCGGGTCAGTAGGTCGTGGGCTTCGGCCAGGGCGACGATGCGGTTGGAAAAGGCTTCCCGCGCCTGGGGCAGGCTGTGCGTGCCGTTGAAACTCTGCGCCGCGATGGCCTGGATGGTGGCCAGCGAGTTCTTCACCCGGTGGTTCAGTTCGTTGACCAGCAGCCGCAGGTGGGTCTCGGCCCGCTTGCGCTCGGTGATGTCCAGCGTGGCCCCCAGCAGGCGCGTGGCCTTGCCCTCAGGGGAAAAGAAGGCTTCGCCCTTGGCGGCGATCCAACGTTCCACCCCGTCATCACGACCGATGGCGCGAAATTCGTGGGCGTAGTCGTCGCGGATCTCCGGATCCAGGGTGCGCGACAGGGCGGCGCAGGTGGCCTCCAGATCCTCCGGATGCAGCCGGGCGTAGAAGCCGTCGAGCGTCACGGGTTCGTCCGACGGCACGCCGAACATCGCGCGGCAACGGTCCGACCAGGACAGGACATCGGTCTCCAGATCGAATTCCCAGACCCCGACATCGGCGGCCTCGACCGCCAGGCGCAGGGTCTCCTGCTGGCGCAGGACCTGGGCTTCGGCCGTCTTGCGCTCGGTGATGTCGGAGATCACGCCGACGAAGCGGGTGCAGGCGCCGGCCTCGAAATAGGCCCGACCGAAGGTTTCGATCCAGCGCGGCGCGCCGTCATCGGCGCGGCGGATCCGGTATTCGAGATTGATCTTGCCGTCTCCGGACGGATCCATGGCGGCCTGGATGGCGGCGCGCACCTTGACCGCGTCCACCGGGTGGATCAGGCGCTCGAAGTCCTCCTGGCCAGACTCGACGCTATCGTCGATCCCGAAGATGGCCCTGGCGCGCGCGTCCCAAAAGCGGGCCCCGGTCTCGGGATTGTGGTCCCAGCGGCCCATCCGGGCGGCGTCGGCGGACAGTTCCAGGTCCGCCTGGGCCGCACGCAGAGCGGCCTCGACGGCCTTGCGTTCGGTGATGTCCAGCACCACGCCGGCATTGCGCTGCGGCGCGCCGTCGGCGTCCAGATAGCAACTGCCGCGCGCATGCACCCAGCGGATGGAGCCATCGGCCTGGACCACGCGGTACTCGTCCGAGAAGTCGCCGCCCGTCTTCATGGCCGCTCGCGCGATGTCGCGGATCCGGTCGCGATCCTCTTCATGCACCGCCGGCGCGAAGCTCTGCACCGGCAGGCCGACCTCGGCGAAGTCTGGCGAAAGCGAATGCAGGGTGGTGTAGAAAAGGTCGGCATAGACCTTGTTGGCCTTGATGTCCCAGTCCCAGGTCCCGACGCCGCCGGCCGCCTCGATCGCCAGGCGGTAGCGCTGTTCGGTGTCGCGCAGGACCCGTTCGGTTTGCACCGCCTGGGTGATCTCGACGGCCGCCACCAGCACCCCGCCCACGCCGGTCGCGGTCGAGGCGTCGGGCGCCGGACTGTAATTGACGGTGAAGTACCCCAGGCGGGTTTCGGTATCGCCGTCGCGCTTCACCCGCAGCGGCAGCCGCTGGAAGGCGTAGCCGCCGCTGGCGCCCGCCAGGATGTCTTCGTGCAGGCTGCGCAGGCTGGCCTGGAAGTCCGCCGAATGCTGGGTGAAGGGCATGCCCAAGGCGCCCGGGTGCCGATCGTGCAGGGCCGGGGCATAGGCGTCATTATAGATCAGGCACAGGTCAGGGCCCCAGCGCAGGGCCATGGGGAACGTGGTCGCCAGGATCATGTCGACCGCCATGCGCAAGCTGGGCGACCAGCCGTCCACGGCGCCCAGCGGTGTCGTCGACCAGTCGAACGCCCGGACCCGGCGCCCCATTTCGCCGCCGTCGATCTTGGTCAGGGCCGGCGCGACGCCCGGCGTTGTCTCCGCCATGGCGGACGTCCCCTCCACCGATCGAGACCGGTAACACGGACAAGGGACCCCATAGCGAAGCGGGATTCAAGGCCTCAATGCCGGCCTTGCGTCTCTGGGTTGGGCGAGACTCGACGTCGTGCGTGAAAAAACGACCACCTCCACCTTCGCGGGTGAAAATGGCCGTTAATTCAGAACGTTGAGCGGCCTCGACGGCGCCTCAAAAACCCATTTTGAGTATGGGTTTCAGCGCGTCGATCGGGCTCTGAACCGGATCGAGTCGGCGATCTAGTCGATCGGCGTCCAGCGGGTCTCGACCGCCGTTACGCCGCCGCCGCCGCCGCCGCTTCGCTTGGGGCCGCGGTAATCGCCGCCGGCCGGCTTGGCCGCCGCGTTCGAACCGGCGCCGTTGCGACCGCCGCCGCCATTGCCGCCACTGCGGCTCTGGCCTTGGCCGCCGCCCTTGCCGGCGTCGCCGCCGCGGGCCGGACGGTTACGCTGGCGGCGCAGTTCGGCCGGCACGTTGCTGCGCGGGTCGGCGCGACGCGGATCGACATACTTCTCCGGCGGGGCCAGCTTGTCGGCCACGGCCGCCGCGGCCGCCAGGCTCTTGTCGTTGCGGCGATCGAAGGTCGGGATGGTCTGGCGGGTGGCCTTCTGGATGTCGCGCAGCAGGGTGCGCTCGTCATCGGCGCAGAAGCTGATGGCGATGCCGTCCTTGCCCTTGCGCGCGGTCCGGCCGATGCGGTGGACGTAGGATTCCGGCACGTTGGGCAGCTCGAAATTGAACACGTGGCTGACGTCGTTGACGTCGATGCCGCGGGCCGCGATGTCGGTGGCGATCAGCGCCTTGACCTGGCCGGCCTTGAAGGCGGCCAGGGCGCGTTCACGCTGGCCTTGGGTCTTGTCGCCATGGATGGCGGCCGCTTCGATGCCGCTGGCGACCAGATACTTGGCCACCCGGTCGGCGCCGCGCTTGGTGCGGGTGAAGACGATCGAGCGTTCCACGGCCTTGTCGGCCAGCAGTTCGGCCAGCAGCGGACGCTTGCGCTGGGCTTCGATGAAGATCAGCGACTGGTCGATGCGCTCGACCGTGGTGGCCGACGGGGTGATCGACACCTGGGCCGGGTTCTTCAGCAGCTCGCCGGCCAGCTTGCCGATCTCGCTGGGCATGGTGGCCGAGAAGAACAGGTTCTGGCGTTCCTTGGGCAGCTGGCTGGCGATCTTGCGGATCGGCACCACGAAGCCCAGGTCCAGCATCTGGTCGGCTTCGTCGAGCACGAAGATCTCGACGCCGTTCAGGTGGGCGGACTTTTCGCCCAGATGGTCCATCAGGCGGCCCGGGGTGGCCACGACCACGTCGACGCCGGCCGCCAGGGCCTTCATCTGCGGGCCATACTTCACGCCGCCGAAGATGGTGGCGACGGTCAGACCCATATGCTTGCCATAGTCGCGGAAGCTCTCGGCGATTTGCGTGGCCAGTTCGCGGGTCGGCGACAGGACCAGGCAGCGGAAGCCGCGGCGCGGGGCCGGCTTCTTGTCTTCGGCCAGGCGGTGCAGGATCGGCAGGGCGAAGGCGGCGGTCTTGCCGGTGCCGGTCTGGGCGATGCCCAGCAGGTCGCGGCCGGTCATCACGATCGGGATGGCCTGGGCCTGGATCGGGGTGGGGGTGGTGTAGCCCTTGTCGGTCAGCGCCTTGAGAAGGGGCTTGGCCAAGCCAAGATCAGTAAATTGAGTCAAGTTGGGTGTCTTTCAGACAGAGCCCATGACGGCGCGCGCGGTCCTCGCGCGGCTCGTCCATGGGACGGGTCGGTTGGGGAGCGCCCCGCGTGGCCCGGGCGGTCTTGTGGACGTTTCATGGCGCTCGACAGGCTGGTCCGAAAACGGACCTTCACGCGACTGGAGCGCCGATAGCGCCTTTTGGCGCAAGGCCTACATCGTTTATTGCAGGTGCGAAGTCAAGAGGTGGGGTTGGACCGGTCCGCCACTGGCCCCCTCCGCGCTATCGCGCTCCTCCCCCGGAGGGGGAAGACGAGGTCGGCGCGTTTCATCTTCGCCCTCCGGGGGAGGAGGATGCGCAGCATCCGGAGGGGGCAAGTGTCGGCCCCTCTTGTCAGTCCAGCCCCGTCGCGCCAAACCCGCGCTCATGACCAAGCCCATCGTCCTTGTCGCCGCCGCCGCCCTGATCGATGTCGATGGCCGCGTGCTGATCTGCCAGAGGCCCCAGGGCAAGTCACTGGCCGGCCTGTGGGAGTTTCCCGGCGGCAAGGTCGAGGCCGGCGAGACGCCCGAACAGTGCCTGATCCGCGAACTGGACGAGGAGCTGGGCATCAAGGTCGCCCAGGCCTGCCTGGCGCCGTTCGTGTTCGCGTCCCACACCTACGAGACCTTCCACCTGCTGATGCCGCTGTATCTGCTGCGCCGCTGGGAGGGCCTGGTGACGCGCAAGGAACACGAGGCCCTGGCCTGGGTGAAGCCCGACAAGCTGGCCGACTATCCGATGCCGCCGGCCGATGTGCCGCTGGTGGCCTGGCTGCGGGATCTGCTTTGAGGCCTTTTGGGCCGTCGAGCGCGGCGTTCTGGTGGCCTGTGTAGCGATTAGCGGCGCGGTCTCGACCGCCCCTAAACCGGCTTCTCCCCCGCCGACTGCTCCACCACCCCCAGCGCATCGGCCAGCCGCATCTTGGCCGAGCCCGGCCGCAGCGGCTTCTGCTGGCTCTCATGCGGCCCCCATCCCGTGACCGCCACGATCTCGAACGTCGCCGGCACCCGGCCGTCGGCCTCGGCGAAGCGCTCGACATAGAGGTCCAAGGCCCGCAGCAGCACGCGTCGGCTCAAGGGCTTGCGCGAGCGGTCCAGCAGCACGCTGGTCTCGCCCATCTTGCGCAGGTCCCGCAGCAGTTCGATCGGATGGCCGTAGCGCACCTTGACCCGGTCGACATCGGCGACGGGCAGGGCGAAGCCGGCGCGCTGCAACAGCCCGGCCGCGTCGATGGCGTCGGCGAACGGCGACACCCGCGGGGCCGCGCCGCCGCTGATCTCGTCCTCGGCCTGCAGCAGCACCTGACGCAGCTCGGTCAGGGTGGCGCCGCCGAACAGCGCGCCGATGAACAGGCCGTCGGGCCGCAGGGCGCGGCGGATCTGGATCAGCGCCCCGACCAGGTCATTGGTCCAGTGCAGGGCCAGGGTCGAGACCGCCAGGTCCAGGCTGGCGTCGCCGAACGGCAGGCGCTCCTCGTCGGCCACGGCCCGCAGGCCGTCGCGGCCGGCCAGCATGCGCCCCGACAGGTCGGTCTCCAGCAGCACGTCGATCTTTTGCGCCGCGTCGCTGGCCGCCAGGGCCCGCGAGAAAGCGCCGTTTCTCGATCCCAGATCGACGGCGACCGGAAAGCGTCGCAGGATCGTCTCCAGCCGCATCACCACATCCTCGGCGGCCCGGCGCTTGAGGAAGTCGGCGCTGAGATAGTCGGGCGCGGCGCGGTCGAGGCGGGCCTTGTGAAGGGCGCGGTCGAAAAGAAGAGGCGAGGCGGTCATGGGCGCGGAACATGGCGACTTGCGGCGGTTATGGAAAGGCGGTCCGCGTTTTATCACGCTGGGTCGCGGCCTGCTGGACCTGGTCCTGCCGCCGCGCACCCTGGAGGGCGACCCGGCCCTGAGCGGCGGCCTGTCGGCCCAGGCCTGGAGCCGCGTGACCTTCCTGGACGACCCGGTCTGCGACGGTTGCGGCGCGGCTCAGCCGTTCGACAGCGGCGGGGTCACGCACTGCCCGCTGTGCCAGGCGCAACCCAGGGCCTTTTCGCGGGCCCGGGCCGCCTGCGTCTATGACGAACATTCGCGCGACCTGATCCTGAAGCTCAAGCACGCCGACCGCACCGATCTGTCGGGTCTGTTCGCCCGCTGGCTGTCGCGGGCCGCCGCCCCGCTGCTGGACGAGGCCGACGCCATCGCCCCGGTGCCGATGCATCCGGGCCGTCTGCTGCGCCGGCGCTACAACCAGGCCGCCGAGATCGCCCGGCCCCTGGCGCGGCTGAGCGGCGCGACCTATCTGCCCGACGCCCTGGTGCGCCGGCGCGACACCGACAGCCAGGGCGGCAAGTCGGCCTCGGGCCGGCGGCGCAATGTGGCCGCCGCCTTCGTCGTGCCCGAGTCGCGCCGCCATCGGGTGATCGGCCGCAAGATCGTGCTGGTCGATGATGTTCTGACCACCGGGGCCACGGCCGAGGGCTGCGCGCGGGCCCTGAAGGCGGCCGGCGCGGCGCAAGTGACTCTTGCGGTCGTCGCGCGCGTTACAGAAATTCAGGCGCGTCCTATATAAGGGGCGACAAGGAGAGATTTCGCATCCCATGGCCAAGGTCACCATCTACACCCGCCCGTTCTGCGGCTACTGCGCCCGCGCCCTGAAACTGCTGGGCGACAAGGGCGCCGACTTCACCGAGATCGAGGCCGGCATGGACCCGGCCCTGCGCAAGGAAATGATGGATCGCTCCGGCGGCTCCACCTTTCCGCAGATCTTCGTGGGCGAACGGCACATCGGCGGCTGCGACGACATGATGGCCCTGGACAGGGCCGGCAAGCTGGACGCCCTGCTCACCGCATGAGCGTCCGGGTCGGGCTGATCCAAACGCGGACCCCGGCCGACCATGTTGCGGCCCTGGCCCATGTGGCGCCGCTGGTGCGCGAGGCCGCCGCCCAGGGCGCGCGGCTGATCCTGACGCCCGAGGGGACCAATGTCCTGCAGAAGGACCGCGCCCGACTGCTGCCGGCCCTCCAGAGCCTGGAGGACGACCTCGTCGTGCGCGGCCTGCGCGACCTGGCCGCCGAGCTGGGCGTGTGGATCGATATCGGCTCGGCCCTGGTGCGGCGCGAGGATGGCAAGGCCGCCAATCGTCAGGCGGTGATCGACCCGACCGGGGCGATCGTCGCCAGCTATGACAAGCTGCACATGTTCGACGTCGACCTCCCGACGGGGGAGACGGCGCGGGAGTCGGCGACCTATGAACCCGGCGACCGGGCGGTGGTGGTCGAGACGCCGCTGGGCGTGCTGGGCCTGAGCATCTGCTACGACATGCGTTTTCCCGCCCTGTATCGCGCCCTGGCCGTGAAGGGCGCGACGATCCTGACGGTTCCGGCCGCCTTCACCCGGCCCACCGGCGTGGCCCATTGGGAGATCCTGCTGCGGGCTCGGGCCATCGAGACCGGATCGTTCGTGCTGGCCCCCGCCCAGGGCGGTTTCCACGAGGATGGTCGCGGCACCTGGGGCCATTCGATCGCCATCGGGCCGTGGGGCGAGATCCTCGGTCAGCTTGACCATGACGCGCCCGGCGTGCTCGTGGTCGATCTCGACCTGGACGCCGCGCCCAAGGCGCGCGCGGCCATCCCCGCCCTCAAGAACGCCCGCGCCTTTACCGGGCCGTGACCCACCCCCTGTTCAGATCATGATCAAGTACGCGCTGCAGTGCGACCGGGCCCACGCCTTCGAAGGCTGGTTTGGCTCGTCGTCGGACTATGACGACCAGAGCGCGCGGGGTCTGGTCGACTGCCCGGTCTGCGGCTCGCACGCCGTGACCAAGCAGATCATGGCCCCCGCCGTGGCCGGGACCAAGGCCCAGGCCGCCGCGCCGGCCGCCGATCCCCAGACGCGCGAGATGATGATGACGGCGCTGGGCGAGGTGCGTCGCTATGTCGAGGACAAGTTCGACAATGTCGGCGACGCCTTCGCCAAGGAGGCGCGGGCGATCCATGAGGGTCGGTCCGAGGAGCGCGGCATCTACGGCCAGGCCACCCCCGCCGAGGCCAAGGCCCTGATCGAGGACGGCGTCAAGGTCGCGCCCCTGCCGCCCGCCGCGCCGAAGAAGAGCGATCTGAACTGAGGCCCTGCGCGCCTGGCGCGGGTCCCACAACGCAAAACGCCCCGGCTTTCACCGGGGCGCTCTGTTTGACGCTGAGGCTATGGCCTAGCGGCGATAGCGATACTCGTAATGGCACTTGCGGTGCTTTTTCTCGTTGCTCTTGGCGATCTGGTTGCCGGCCACGGCGCCGATGACGCCGCCCAGGATCGCGCCTTCGGTGCGCGAGCCATTGCCGGCGACGGCCGCGCCGAGCGTGCCGCCCGTCAGGCCGCCAATCACGGTGCCGTTCTTGCCCTTGACCTTGTCGCAGACGGTGACGCGATAGCGCGTGCCACGTTCAGCGGCGGTGGCGGCGACGCTGGAGGCCGTGAAGCCCAGCGTGAGAGCGACGAGAATTGCTTTGGTGTGGGCGCGCATTGCGGGCTCCGATCAGAGTTTTAAGGTGTCCCTGGGGTCGGAACGCGCGAGCCGCGGTTCGGTTCGTCCAGGGTCGGAAAGTCGACGGAAGGCCGGGCGAGAGGCTTTTTCAGGGCCGCTCGCCCTCTTGAACCTAGCCTTCGACCCGGAAGCGGCCATCGGCGTCGGGGCAGACGCGGATATAGCGGGTCTCGGTCCGGCCATTATAGTCGGTCGGGGCCGGGGCCAGTCGGCAGCGCGCGTCGTCGCGGCTGGTGTAGGTTTGGCCGTTATAGACGTTTTCGCGATACGGGACGGTGTCGTCATAGGTCCAGTACACGCCTCGGGTGTCGCACTTGGCGTTGACCGAGGCGTTGACCTGGCTGTTGGCCGAGGCGTTGCCGATGGCGGCGCCGATGCCGGCCCCGACCAGGGCGCCCAGCACCGTGCCCTCGGGCTTGGCGTTGCGCGCGGCGGCGTTGGAGCCGATCACGCCGCCGGCCAAGGCCCCGATCACGCCGCCGATGACGGCGTTCTTCTTGGGATCCTGACGGCAGGGGTCGGTGTAGGCGGTGTCGACGCTGGAATTGACGCTGCCCGCATAGGGCGCGCTGTAACGCGTCGCATATTCGGGATTGCGACGGTCGTAGGCGCCGCTGCCATAGCGACGGTCATAATCCATGCGGGCCTGCTCATACTGGGCGCGATCGCGGTCGTACTGTTCGCGCTGGGCGTCGTAGGAACCGTTGTAGCTGCCCGCATAGGGCGCGCTGTAACGCGTCGCATATTCGGGATTGCTGCGGTCATAGGCGCCGCTGCCATAGCGACGGTCATAGTCCATGCGCGCCCGCTCATACTGGGCGCGATCGCGGTCGTACTGTTCGCGTTGGGCGTCGTAGGAGCCGTTATTGGCATAGCCGCGCCCCGAGATGTCGAAGCGGGCCGCCAGGGTCGGGTTGCGGCGATCATACGAACCGACGCCGTGGCGACGGTCATAGACGCTGCGATTGCGCTCATAGGCGGCGCGATCGCGTTCGAAGGCGACCTGCTCGGCCCGGTAGGCGGCGCTGTCGCGATAGGCCGGCGCGGAATAGCGGGTGGCGTATTGCGGGTAACGGCGGTCATAGGCGCCGGCGCCGTAGCGACGGTCATAGTCGCGGCGCGCCTGGTCGTACTTGGCCCGGTCGGCCTCATAGGCCCGCTGCTGGGCGCCATAGTCGGCGACCTGGTTGTTATAGTCGGCGCGCTGGTCGTGATAGGTGTCCAGGCGGTTCTGATAGGTCGCCTGAGCCCCGGCGGACTGGCCCGCGCCTTGGGCCATGGCCGGCGCGACGGCCGAACCGCAGGCGACGGTGGTCGCCAAAAGCAGGGCGAGAGTCTTGTGGATGGTCATGGATGTCTCCGTTCGATGGAACGAACTGACGTCCTTGCCCCGATGGGCCGCCAATCCTTCATGAGTCCCTGTTCGGAGGGAAAGCCCAGCCGCTGTGAAGGTTCCCTGCCGGGCGTTTCGGATGCTTAATCCCGCATCACGGTCATCATGTAGTTGATGTCGCAATCGCTGGAGCGGCTCCAGCGGCCGTTCAGCGGATTATAGGTCACGCCGAACGGACCCTGCATCCGCACCGGCTCGCCGGCCAGGAAGGCGCGCAGCTCCTCGGGCTTGAGGAACTGCCGCCAGTCGTGGGTGCCGGCGGGCACCCAGCGCAGCACATATTCCGCGCCGATCTTGGCCAGGGCCAGGGCCTTCAGGGTGCGGTTCAGGGTGGCGACGATCATCAGGCCGCCGGGCTTGAGCAATTGCGAGCAGGTGCGCAGGAAGGCGCCGGGGTCGGCGACGTGCTCGATCACCTCCATGGTCAGCACCACGTCGAACGGCCCCGCGCCCTCGGCCAGAAGCTGTTCGGCCGTGGCGGGCCGATAGAGGATTTCCAGCCCCTGCTCGGCGGCGTGGGTGGCGGCGGTCTTGATGTTCCGTTCCGAAGCGTCAATGGCCGTGACGGCAAAGCCCAGCCGGCTCATCGGCTCGCTCAGCAGCCCGCCGCCGCAGCCGATGTCGAGCAGGGTCAGGCCCTCGAACGGCGCGCGGGCGTTGCTGTCGCGGTCGAAGCGGTCGAGAGCCTGCTCGCGGATGAAGGCCAGCCGGCACGGGTTGAACACGTGCAGCGGCGCGAACTTGCCCTTGGGGTTCCACCATTCGGCGGCGATCGCCGAGAACCGCGCCACGTCGGCGGGGTCGATGCTCCAGGAGGGGGGGGCGGTGTCGGTCTGGGTCATGGTCAGCGTATCAGCACCACTTCGACCGGAAGGTCCAGATCGACCCAGGCCCGATCGGCGGTCATCACGGGTAATTTCTCGCGCATCGCCAGGGCCAGGCAGGCGCGATCGCCCAGCGACAAGCCCTTGTGGTGGGTGACGGCGCGGAGGAGGCCGGCCTGGATGGCGAGGTCGCGGTCGAAGTCGATGATGCGGCCACAGAGCCCCGATACGGTGTCGTCGATATCAGACAGCGCGACTCCCTTATCGAGCATCTTGGTGACGACCTCCGTAAGGTTCACCGAACAGGTGAGGGCCTCGAAAAGATGGCTGACCACGACCTCCCGGCCGAGTTCTTCGAGAAATACAGACAGGATCGCCGAGGAATCCAGGACGACCCTAGTCATCACGGCGATTCCGCGCGCGCCATTCGTCGTCGTCGCGATCGTCTTCCGCGGCTTCGCGGCGACGATCGGCAATGAGCTCATCCACCACCGAGACGCCCGGTCGCCCATAGGGACGGAGCCGCTCCTGGATTCGGCGCACGGACTCCTGAACGCTGATGATCTTGAAGAATTCGCCTTCCAGCTCGGCGACGATCACCCCGTCAGGTCCCGCGCCGAGCGCTTCCAGGACTTCAGGCGGCAAGGTCACCGAGCCGTTCTTGACCTCAAGACGATAGGTCTTGGGCCGGTCATGGACGAACGCCCCGGCGTCGCCTTCGGCCAGGCCTTTCAGCGCGGGTTGCGCCGCGGCCTTCGCCGCCTTCGGCTCCTCAAGCACGTTGCGCACATGCTGGTAGCGCTTGCCCAGCATCCGGGCGATCTCGGCGCGCGGGTAGCCGGCGGCGGCCAGAACGCGGATCTTTCCGGCCACGGTCTTCTGGCCGGCGACCAGCCTCTCGACGTCGGGCGTTATCGGGACCGTCATGACGACCCTCCAGCGTGGATTTCGATAGGTAGATAGTCAGTCAGGTTGCGCCGGCGAGTCAATTGCCGCCCGTCCGCGACGAAAAAGACACATCGACGACATTGCCGTTGCGCGTCCTCGCCGCTAGAAGGCCGGGGCTTGCGCGGCCGACGAGGTTGTGGCCGCCGCGACGCAAGAATTGACCTTAGGTTTCGAGGGGTAGGGCGTGTCTCGTCTGGTGATGAAGTTCGGCGGCACTTCGGTGGCCGACCTGGAGCGCATCCGGCGGGTGGCCCGTCTGGTCGCCGCCGAGGTCGCGACCGGCAAGAAGGTCGCGGTGGTGGTCTCGGCCATGTCGGGCAAGACCAATGAGCTGGTCGCCTGGACCGACGGCGCCGGCCGCGCCGCGCCGGGCCTGCCCGAGTCGGACGACGAATACGACGCCATCGTCGCGTCGGGCGAACAGGTCACCGCCGGCCTGCTGGCCATGACCCTGCGCAATATGGGCCTCAACGCCCGCTCGTTCCTGGGCTGGCAGGTGCCGATCCTGACCGACACCGCCCACGGCCGCGCCCGCATCGAGGACATCCCGCCGGCCAATCTGGAGGCCTGTTTCGAGGCGGGCCAGATCGCCGTGATCGCCGGCTTCCAGGGCGTCACGGCCGACGGCCGCATCACCACCCTGGGTCGGGGCGGTTCGGACACCAGCGCCGTGGCCATCGCCGCCGCCGTCAAGGGCGCCTGCGACATCTATACCGACGTGGACGGGGTCTATACGACCGACCCCCGGATCGAGCGCAAGGCGACGCGCCTGGCCAAGATCTCCTACGAAGAAATGCTGGAAATGGCCTCGCTGGGGGCCAAGGTGCTGCAGACCCGCTCGGTCGAGATGGCCATGGCCCATCGCGTCCCGGTGCGGGTGCTGTCGAGTTTCGTCGAACCCGGGGAAGCTCCCGGCCAAGGTACGATCGTCTGCGACGAGGAAGAAATCATGGAAAAGCGCATCGTCTCGGGCGTC
>JAHINZ010000451.1 GCA_018895795.1 Alphaproteobacteria bacterium | reverse complement strand
GGCAGGGCGCAGGATAGGCCGCTGCGACGCAGGAGACGATCATGGGCATTCCCAAGGGCAAGCGAGACTTTCGCGACGAAGACCGACTGGACCCGCGCGAGCGCCACCAGCTGGAATACTGGATGAAACGCTGGGGCGTGACCAAGGATCAGATGATCGCCGCCCACCGCAAGGTCGGCAATTCGATCAAGGACATCGGCGCCGAGCTCGGCAAGAAGCGCTAACGCTTGTCGCGCTGAAACGCCTTGGCCTCGGCGCCCAAGGCCGACAGGGCTGGATCGGCCTCTTCCGGTTCAGGGAAGAACGGCAGGCTCCCGGCCACGCCGCGCAGGGCCAGCCACAGCGGATGGCTGAAATGGCCCAGGATCCGCAACGGCCGGCGCTTGTCGTCGGTGACGTCCCAGCCCTCCTGCTCGAACTGGTCGGCCTGGTCGCGGGGCGACTTGATATCGATCCCGTCCCAGCCTTCCGGATCCGGAATATCGGCGGCCTCGTCGGCGGTGAGACCGAAGGTGTCACGCGCCAGCTGGTCGATCTCTGGAAACTCCCGGCGCGCCTCGGGGTCGGCGAAGGCCGGCTTCAGCAGCGCACGGTGCTCCAGATCAGCGAAGCCGGGCAGATCGATCAGGCGATGAAGCGGCGCGGCCATGGCGATCAGGCTTCGGTTTCAGCGGTGTCGCGGAAGTAAGGCACGACCTCGCCCTGCAGCTTGATGGTCATGGGATTGCCCTTGCGGTCCATCGTCTTGCCGGCTGTAACGCGCACCCAGCCTTCGCTGACGCAGTATTCGTCGACATTGGTCTTCTCGACGCCCTTGAACCGAATGCCCACGCCGCGCTCCAGAAGTTCGGCGTTGTAATAGGGGCTGTCGGGATGGGTGGCGAGGCGGTCGGGGGGAGTATCGCTCATGGGATCGGCTTTCGAAGTTCGGCAGGCGTGGGCCTTTGAACGGGGTGATAGCCACCCGCCGCCTTAAATCCAAGCGCCGCGACGTCACGGCGCCGGCTTGGAGCCTCCCGAGGCGATAGAAACGCGATCTGGATCATCTAAGAGGACAAGGGTCGCGTCCCCTGATAGCAACGCCCATCAATTGCCTGGAGTTCGCATGCTGCGCCGCCTGTACGACTGGGTCATGGGACTGGCCGCATCGCGCCACGCGCCGGCCAGCCTCTTCGCTATCTCATTCGCCGAGAGCTCGTTCTTCCCCATTCCGCCCGACGTGATGCTGGCCCCGATGGTGCTGGCGCGCCCCGACCGCGCCTGGCGCTATGCGGCGCTATGCACCCTGGCCTCGGTGCTGGGCGGCATCCTCGGCTATGCGATCGGGTTTTTCCTGCAGGACTTCGGGATCTGGCTGATGGCCATTACCGGTCATGCCGGTGGCCTGGCCGAGTTCCAGTGCTGGTACGCCAAGTACGGCGTCTGGGTGATCCTGGCCAAGGGCCTGACGCCTATCCCGTACAAGCTGGTGACCATCGCCTCCGGCCTGGCCGCCTTTAGTTTTCCGATCTTTATCATTGCTTCCGTCATCACACGCTCCGCGCGTTTTTTCCTGGTCGCCTGGGTGGTCAAGCGCTTCGGGCCAGCCTTGTTGCCGGTGATCGAGCGCCGGCTGGCGCTTTTCGCCGGCGGTCTGTTCCTGCTCCTTGTCATTGGGCTCACGGCGAGCCATTTCATGGGCGGAAGCAGCGGAGGCGCCTGCGCGGTATGACGCGTGACATCAACGACCCCCTGGCGGAAAACGTCGGCCCGGCTCCGATCGAGACGCCTGTCGCCGCGCCTGCGCGAGGCCCCGCGCCCGCCGACGCCGCGACGCCCGTAACCGCGTCGATCACGCATCGCGTTGTGGCAAGCTGGCCCCTTATCGCCTTGCTCGCCAGCGCCGCCATGCTGGCGACGGCCCATGCCTTCGAGACCTTCGGAAAGCTCTATCCCTGCACGCTGTGCCTGAAGCAGCGTGAAGTCTATTGGGTCGCGGGAACCGTCGCGCTCGTCGCGCTCATGGCCCGTCGCACGCCCTGGGCCGCGCGCCTTCGCAAGCCGTTTGATCTGCTGCTGGCGGCGATCTTCCTCTATGGCGCCGGTCTGGCCGCCTATCACGCTGGCGTTGAATGGAAGTGGTGGCCCGGGCCCACCACCTGCTCCGGCGGCGGCGGCGCGGCGAGCAGCGATCTTGTCGCCATGCTGAAGGGCGACAAGATCAAGCCTCCCGCCTGCGACAAGGCGGCCTGGATCTTTCTCGGCATTTCCATGGCGGGTTGGAACGCCCTGGTTTCGCTCGGCCTGGCCGCGGCGTCGCTGATGGCCGGCCTGCGCAAGGGCGAGGCCGCGCGATGAGCGGCCCCGCCCCTCGCCGCCCCGGAACCGGCGCCGGTCGGGCCCGACTGGCCGAGATCCTGCGTGTCGATCAGGCCGGCGAACTGGCCGCCGTGCACATCTATCGCGGTCAGGCCGCCGTGATGGGCGCCAGCCCGGGTCGTGAACGCCTGGCGGCGCAGTTGAAGGACATGGAGGGCCACGAACAGGTTCACCTGAGCCGCTTCGACGAACTCCTGACGGAACACGGCGTGCGCCCCACCCTAATGTCGCCCCTTTGGCGCGCCGCGGCCTTCGCCCTTGGAGCTGGAACGGCCCTGCTGGGCGACAAGGCCGCCCACGCGTGCACCGAGGCCGTCGAGACCGTGATCGAAAAACACTATGCCGGCCAGATCCAGGAACTCAGCGACCGCGATCCGGGCCTGGCCGCCGAGCTGACCCAGTTCCGCAATGACGAACTGGCACACCGCGATCTGGCGGTCGAGGAAGGCGCCCGCGAGGCCGTCGCCTATCCGCTGCTGACGGCGGTCATCCAGGCCGGCTGCCGCGCCGCGATCAAGATCAGCGAGAAGATCTGAGGTTCTTGGCGATCGCCCCGGGGCCGCCTACCAATGGCGATCCCAACCGCGTCCCCGAGAGTCCTCGCGTGCCCCGATCGTTCCATCCCATCGCCGCCGCTTGCGCGGCCTCGCTGTTGGCGCTGAGCGGTGGCCAGGCCCTGGCCGAGGCCAAGCCGCCGGAGACGACCGCCCTGACCCTGAGCACCGGCGGCGTTGTCCCGCCCGAGCAGCGCGTCATGTCGCTCGAGCACGTGGATCTGCGGATCAAGGTGTTTCCGGCCCGCAAGGCCATCGAGGGTGACGCAACCCTGACCATCCAGGCCTTGGCCCCTCTATCGAAGCTGCTGCTAGACCTTGATCGCAATCTGCCGATCAGCGCCCTGACGATCGACGGCGGGCCGCTGCCTCCCGCGGCTTGGAACAATCCGGAAGGCCGGCTTTCCATATCCCTGCCCAGGCCCCTGGCCCAGGGCGAACAGGTGTCGGTCCGCATCGTCTATGCCGGCGTTCCGCACGAGGCCAAGCGCGCGCCTTGGGACGGCGGCTTCGTGTGGAGCAAGACCAAGACCGGCGAACCCTGGATCGCCACGGCCGTCGAGGGCGACGGCTGCGATCT
>JAHINZ010000450.1 GCA_018895795.1 Alphaproteobacteria bacterium | reverse complement strand
TCATCGTGCGCGTTGAGACAAGACCGAGTGGGTCGGCCCGCCTAGCCTTGGGGTCTGTTCGTTCCAGGGAGCGCCTCCATCATGGGCCCCAATCCGCCAGCCGATCTTTTTACTGACGCGTTCTTTGGGGGGCTCGCGCGCTCGGTTTCAGGCGTCGAGACCGCCGAGACCCTACCGCCGTCCTGCTATACCGACACCGCCTTCTACGCCTTCGAGAAGGAGGCGTTATTCAATCACGAATGGCTGTGCGTCGGTCGCGTGGATTGGGTCAAGGAACAGGGCGACTACTTCACCACCACGATTATCGGTGAGCCGATCATCGTGACGCGCAACCGGTCCGACGAGATCAAGGCCATGTCGGCCGTTTGTCAGCACCGAGCCATGCTGGTGGCGGAGGGCAGCGGCAATACTCGCGGCTTCGTTTGCCCCTATCACCACTGGGTCTATTCGCTGAACGGCGATCTGGTGAACGCCCCCGCCATGGAGCGCACCTGCGACTTCGAAAAAAAGGCGATCAAGTTGCCGGCCTTCAAGGTGGAGATCTGGCTGGGCTTCATTTTCATCAATTTCGACGAGGCCGCGCCGCCGCTGGCTCCTCGTCTGGCGGCGGTTGAAGCCGCCATCGCCAATTTCGACCTGTCAGCGGCCGAAAGCCCTTCGCCGCCGATGACCGGCCAGTTCGCCTGGAACTGGAAGGTGATGTTCGAGAACAACAACGACGGCTACCACGCCAACAAGCTGCATCGCGGGCCGCTGCACGACTTCATTCCCAGCGAGCTGTGCAGCTTCCCCGAGGCCGAGCCCGATGATGCTGGCTTCCTGCGCTACAACGGCACGCTGCACGCCGACGCCAGCTTCAATCCCACCCAGAAGGCCGTCTTGCCAGTCTTTCCGAAGCTGACCGATGACGATCGCAACCGCGCCACCTTCGCGAACATCCCGCCGACCCTATCCCTGGTGATGACCAGCGACATGGTCATTTACCTGATCCTTCGCCCGACCGGCCCGGAGACCATGGAGCAGGATACCGGCCTGCTGGTCGCTCCCGGCGCCAGCGAGACCCCCGGCTTTGAGGAGCGATTGGAGATGATCATGACCTCGGCGGGCAAGATCATCGCCCAGGATATGCATGTGGACGAACTGGTCCAGGTGGGCCTGCGCTCGCGGTTCGCGGTTCGCGGCCGTTATTCCTGGCAGGAGGGGGCCCAGGTGCAGTTCAATCGTTGGCTAACGCCGCGCTACCAGAAGGCCTGGGCGGCGATGAAGGCCTCCAAGCTGGCGAGCGTCGCATGAGCCGGCTGCCTGTCCTCTTCTTTGGTCACGGCAGCCCGATGATCGCGCTGGAGACCAATGACACCACCCAGACCTGGCGGGCCACGGGTGAGGCGATCGGCAAGCCCAAGGCCATCCTCTGCATATCGGCGCATTGGCTGACCAAGGGCGTAGGCGTGACGGCCATGACCGCGCCGCGCACGATCCACGATTTCGGAGCCTCGTTTCCGCAAGCCCTGTTCGACGTCGACTATCCCGCGCCGGGCTCGCCTGAACTGGCGGCGCGGGTGAAGGACCTGTTGTCGCCAGAGCCTGTCATTCTGGACCAGAAGGCCTGGGGCCTAGACCATGGAACCTGGTCGGTGCTGTCCAAGGTCTACCCAGACGCCGACGTGCCGGTGGTTCAGCTCAGCATGGACGCCAGCAAGTCGCCGGAATGGCATTTCGAACTGGCCAAGCGCTTGGCGCCCTTGCGCGACGAGGGGGTGCTGATCGTCGGCACGGGCAACATCGTCCACAATCTGCCCGCGATGAACTGGGGTGATCGCCATTGCGCGCCCTACGACTGGTCGCAGCGCTTCAACGACTACATCAAGCAGGCGATCGTCGACGACGCGCCGGCGCGAGCCGTGGACTTCGCCGCGCAGGGTGAGGACGCGACGCGTTCGGTCCCGACGCCCGATCACTACTGGCCACTGCTCTATGTGCTCGGCGCGCGCCTGCCCGGCGACCAGCCCACCTTCGCGCCCGACCACATCGAGCATGGCTCGCTCAGCATGACCAGCATCACGCTGGCCGGCGCCTGACCCGGAGATTCTGATGCCCTTCATCTGCGAACCCGGCCAGACCCGCCCCGACGTGGCTCCCGGCGCGCTTCACGCCCTGCCGGCCACGCCCAAGACCGTGCACTGGGGCTATTTCGATCCCTCCGCCGCGCCGACTTTGCGGATCAAGAGCGGCGATCTGGTTCAGGCCGAGGCCATCACCCACCATGCCGGCGATGCGCCCGATCTGATGATGGACGAGGGCGTCACCCGGATCTTCAAGGAGATCCCCGAGGAAGACCGCAATCCCGGCGTCCACATCATGACCGGGCCCATCTATGTCGAGGACGCCAAGCCCGGCGACGTACTGGAGGTGCGCTACCTGCGCATGACCCCGCGCAACAATTACGGCTCCAATCTCGCGGCCAACTGGGGCTATCTCTACAAGGAGTTCGGCGAGAAGGAGCGGGTAACGATCTATGAGCTCGACCCCAACGCCAACATCGCCAGCGCGCTCTATGCCTATGATTTTCCCGGCAAGTATTTGGTTCCCGGCACGATCACCAACTGCCCCGAGTGCGACCGTCAGTCGGCGCTGAAGGGTATTCGTATCCCGGCCCGCCCCCATCTGGGCACGGCCGGCGTCGCGCCGGCGATTAACGGCAGGACCAGCACCATCCCGCCCGGCGCCCACGGCGGCAATATCGACAACTGGCGTATCGGGGCCGGGGCGACGATGTACTATCCCGTACAGGTAGAAGGCGGCCTATTCTCGATCGGCGATCCGCACGTCAGCCAGGGTGACGGCGAGCTGTCGGGCACGGCCATCGAGTCCTCTCTGAACGTTTTGATGCAGATCGTGCTGCGCAAGGACGTGGAAACGCCCGGACCGTTGCTGGAGACGCCAAAGTGGTGGATCGTCCATGGCTTCAACGAGGATCTTAATGTCGCCATGCGGGACGCCTCCCTGAACATGCTGACCCTGCTGAGCGACCATGTCGGACTGTCGAAGAACGATGCCTATTCGCTGATGAGCGTGGCGGCCGACTTTGGCGTCACCCAGGTCGTCGACGGGAAACAGGGCTGTCACGTCCGTATCCCACGCGGCATCTTCCCCAAGAAAGGCGGTTAGACTCCTCGTGAAGGCCTGGTCGTTCAGCACCGACAGCCACCCCCGCGCCGAGCGCGCGGCGGCGTGGCGCGAGGCGATGAGCCGGCTCGGGCTGCCGATCGAAGGCCTTTCGGACGCGGAACCCGCCAGCGCCTCTGTTGTGTGCCTGACCTCGCCCTTGGGGATCGAGTTCGCCCTGGTCGAGGCGGGCGCTCAGGCGATCTCGGGCCGCCGCACGGGCCAACCCGCGGCGGTTTGGTTGGCGGTTCTGCTCAGCGGCGACGCCCTTTTGGTCACGGAGGATCTGGCCGAGGAGTTGTCGCCCGGGGATATCGCCTACGGGCCTACCGGCGAAGCAGCTGCTTTGCAGCTCGAGACCCGCTGTAAGCTGATGTTTGTCCGCGCGCCTCGGGTGGCTCTGAACCATCGCCTTATCGCGCCTTTCCATTTACGGGTCGGTCGTCTGGATGCGGCCAAGGGGGGCGCGCACATCCTCTCCGCGCTCCTTCGCGCCACGGCCGAGAGCCTTGAAGACCTGACGGTCGATCAGCTGCGACCTGTCGAACTGTCCCTGATGGAGTTCCTGGCCATCTGCCTGATCGAGCGGGGCATGGCGACTAGCGAGCTTGGCGGGGCCGGGGGCTCCACCGCCCACCTGCAGCGGCTGTGCCAGACGATCGAGACCTTATTGCCCGATCCCGACCTGTCGTTGCGCCGCGTGGCCGATGAGGAAGGGGTGTCCTCGCGCTATGTTCAAAAGCTATTCGCCTCGGTCGACGAGACCTTCAGCCACTATCTGCGCACCCGCCGTCTAGAGCGGTGCCGCACCGATTTGGCTAGCCCACAACAGGCCAGGCTGTCGATTTCCGAGATTTGCTTCCGCTGGGGCTTCAACGGCTCGGCCCATTTCAGCCGGGCTTTTCGCGATCAGTACGGTCTGTCGCCCCGAGAATACCGACAGGCCGGAGGTAGGCTTCAGGGAGACGTTGAAAATGACATTTTCGGGGCTTGATCGTGGTCCGTCGGAGGGGGCTAGATTCCAGCAGACAGGCTGGAAGCGGCGCGATCAAGTTTGAGTCTCTTGCTGTGGTTCACCCCCAAGTCGCTCGCGTCGTCTGTTCGCGATCGGCGTCAGGGTTCGGCGGTTCTGATCGCCGCCGGGGCGGTCGGCGTCTGGATGGTCCCCGTATGGCTTAGGCGGCGGCCATCGAAGGCGAAGCTCTCGATCGTTCGGTCGACCGCGCTTTGCACAAGAAGGCGACTGGAGTCGTGGGACCAGACGATGGACAGCCATCTTTCGTGGG
>JAHINZ010000449.1 GCA_018895795.1 Alphaproteobacteria bacterium | reverse complement strand
GGGCGCGGCGGCGGCTTCGGCCGGAGCGCCCGCCGGCTTGGGAGCCGGCACCGCCAGGGTCGAACCCAGGGTATGCAGATAGGCGATCAGGGCGACGCGATCTTCCGGCTTCTTGAGGCCGATGAAGCTCATATTGGTGCCTGGAATGTACTTCCCCGGCGCCTTGAGGAATTCGTACATGTGGTCGTAGTCCCACTGCGCGTTCTTGGCGCCGAATTCGGTCATTGCGGCCGAATAGGCGAAGCCTGGGTGCGAACCCGGCTTGCGGCCTTGCACGCCATAGAGGCCCGGGCCGATCGCGTTGGCGCCCGACGGGTCCAGCTTGTGGCAGGCCTGGCACTTGGCCGAGATGGCCTGGCCGGCGGCGATATTGGCCGGCAGCAACAGGGCCGTGCCCCAATCGGGCGCGACTTCCACCGCCGCCGCGGCGCCGCCGCCCGCGCTCGGCTCTTCGACCGCGATCTCGTAGCCGGCCTTTTCGACTTCATGCTTCTCGAACACGATGGTCGATGCTTCACGCAGACCAAAAATGATCAGGCCGGTCAGCAGCACGCCGCCAGCAATCTTGTTGAACGTCAGGTCGCTCATCTCAGCCTTGTCAGCCTCTTACCGGCCCGCCTGGGGCGGGGCCAAACACCACGGCGAGGAATCCCCGCGCGCGCCTCTTGTTGCGCTCGCGTCTCTTACACGCTACCGCCCCTCGCGCAACCGGGCAGGAGCGAATTGAGATCATGAACCCCATAGTCCTGATCCCCGCCCGCATGGCGGCCACCCGTTTGCCGAACAAGCCGCTGGCCGATATCGGCGGCCTGCCGATGATTGTCCGGGTGCTGAACCAGGCGCTGAAGGCCGAAATCGGCCCCGTGGCCGTGGCTGCGGGCGATCCCGAGATCGTCGCGGCGGTGCGCGCGGCCGGCGGCCTGGCGGTGCTGACCGATCCGAACCTGCCGTCAGGCTCCGATCGCATCCTCGCCGCCCTGGCGCAACTTGATCCCCATTTCGAGCACGATGTGGTCCTCAACCTGCAGGGCGACATGCCGTTCGTCGATCCGGCCGTGCTCAGCGCCTGCGTCGGCCTGCTGGATGAGTTCGGCGATTGCGATATCGCCACCGTCGTCGCTGCCGAAGCCTCGGCCGCCGACCGGAGCAATCCCGACGTGGTCAAGGCGGTGCTGGCCATGGAGGATGACGGCCGCAGCGGCCGCGCGCTCTATTTCACCCGCTCCACCCTCTATGGCGACGGGCCGGTCTGGCGTCATATCGGCCTCTATGGCTATCGCCGCGAGGCGCTGGAGGCCTTCACCGCCGCCGCGCCCTCGGCGCTGGAAAAGCGCGAAAAGCTGGAGCAGCTGCGGGCTCTGGAGCTGGGCCTGACGATCCGCGCCGCCGTGGCGGCCGACGCGCCGATTTCGGTCGACAATCCTTCCGACCTCGACGCCGCCCGTCAGCAGGCTAAAGAAGCACGATGAGCATCCTCAAGAAGATCGCCTTCCAGGGCGAACCCGGCGCCAACAGCCACGAGGCCTGCCGCACCTATTTTCCGGACTATGAGGCCTATCCCTGCGCCACCTTCCAGGAGGCGTTCGAGGCCATCAAGACCGGGGTGTGCGAACTGGGCATGATCCCGATCGAGAACTCGATCGCCGGTCGCGTCGCCGACGTCCACCATCTGCTGCCGGCCTCGGGTCTGAAGATCATCGGCGAGCGCTTCAAGCCGATCCGCTTCCAGCTGATGGCCAACAAGGGCGTCAAGCTGGCCGATGTGAAGGTGGTGGCCTCGATGCCGATCGCCCTGGCCCAGTGCCGCAACAGCCTGCGCAAGCTGGGCGTCACCACCGAGGGCGCGGGCGACACCGCCGGCGCGGCCAAGGCCCTGGCGCTCAATCCCGACCCGACGCGCGGCGCCGTGGCCCCGGCCCTGGCGGCCGAGATCTATGGCCTCGACATCCTGGCCAGCGACATCGAGGACGAGCGCCACAACACCACCCGCTTCCTGGTGATGACGGCCGACAAGACGCCGACCCCGCCGGCCTTCACCCACCGCTGCGTGACCAGCTTCGTGTTCAAGGTCCGCAACCTGCCGGCCGCGCTCTACAAGGCCATGGGCGGGTTCGCGACCAACGGCGTCAACATGACCAAGCTGGAAAGCTACATGGAGAACGGCGCCTTCACGGCCACCTTCTTCTATGCCGAGGTCGACGGCCGCCCCGAGGACCGCAATCTGGCCCTGGCCTTCGATGAGCTGAAATTCTTCTCCGAGACCTTCGAGATCCTGGGCGTCTATCCGGCCGACCCGTTCCGGGACCGGACCTAGGGGCGCATTGCCACAATCTAGCATTGTGGCTAGCTTTTTCGGGTGAGGCCGTTCGGGCCTGCCTGAGGGGCTGACGCATGAAGATCGTGGCGATTGTTCTGGGCCTGGCGGGCGCGGGCCTGCTGGTCTTCGCGATCGTGTTGGGGATCTGGGCGGGAATGCCGGCCAATCCCCTGACCACCCTGGGCATACTGACGGTCCAGACGAGCTCGGTGAGCAAGCTGGCGCTGATGCTCCTGGCGATGCAGGCGATCGTGATCCTGATCACCGCCGTTCCGCGCCTGATCAAGCGCCAGAGCGAGGGCGATGGCTCGCTGCTGACCGTGTTCAGCCTTGTGGCTCCGGGTCTGGGCCTGGCCGCCAGCCTGCTGGCCGGACTCTCCGTGCTGATCGCCATGCAGCAGACCCACACCACCAACCTGATGGTCATCGCGCCCAGCCTGGCCGAAGCCATGACGCCGCTGGCGCTGGGTCTGCTGGTCGGCGCGCTCGCCGCCGCTCTACGGGGAATGGTAGCGCTGCCCCAACGGCACGCTTCGCGGTAACCGCGTTCTCCGCCTAAGCTCCCTGGATAAACAAAACGTCCGGGGAGGGACGCACCTATGAATACCCTGATCGCGCCAGTGATGGCGCTGGTGGCCTGGTCGCTGGTGATCTGGCTATGGATGTATGTGCGCCGGATCCCGGCCATGTCGAAGGCCGGCGTCAAGCCGCAGGACGCGGCCTTTCCGGGCTCGCTGGACATCCTGCCCGCCGGCGCGCGCCAGGCGGCCGACAACTACAACCACCTGATGGAACAGCCGACCATCTTCTACGCCGCCGCCCTGGCGATCAGCGTGGCGGGGCATGGCGACGGCCTGGCGATGAAGCTGGCCTGGGCCTATGTGATCCTGCGGGTGCTGCACAGCCTGGTGCAGATCTCGGTCAATATCGTCAACCTGCGCTTCCTGCTGTTCGCGAGCTCAACGATCGCCCTGGCGTGGATGGTCGTGCGGGAGTGCATGCGGATCTTCTGACTTGATCCTCCCCTTCTGGGGGAGGTGGCCCAGAGGGCCGGAGGGGGCTAGCTCGGCCTAAGCCCAGATGGCCCCCTCAGTCGCTTCGCGACAGCTCCCCCGGAGGGGGAGCATCTTCGCGGCTAAACCGCGTCCAGCCCGATATCCAGCACCGGGGCCGAATGGGTCAGGGCCCCGACGCTGATCACATCGACGCCGGTCTCGGCGATGGCCTTGACGGTCGTCAGATTGACCCCGCCCGAGGCCTCCAGCACCGCCCGGCCCTTGGCCAGCGACACGGCGGTCCGCAGATCGCCGAGGCTGAAATTGTCCAGCATCACCACGTCGGGGCCGTGCTTGAGCGCGTCTTCCAGCTGATCCAGACCGTCGACCTCGACCTCGACCTTGACCAGATGCCCGGCGAAGGCGCGGGCCCGGCGGACGGCCTCGCCCACACCGCCGCAGGCGACGACGTGGTTGTCCTTGATCAGGATGGCGTCATCCAGGCCGAAGCGGTGATTGGTCCCGCCGCCGCAGCGCACGGCGTATTTCTCCAGCGCCCGCAGGCCCGGCGTGGTCTTGCGGGTGTCGACGATGACCGCGCCCGTGCCCTCGACCAGGCGCACATAGGCGCGCGTGAGGGTGGCGACGCCCGACAGCCGGCCCAGCAGGTTCAGCCCCACCCGTTCGGCGGCCAGCACCGCGCGGGCGTCGCCCTCGGCGCGGGCCAGCACCATACTCGGCGCGCAATCGGCCCCATCCGGCGTGACGACCTCGAAGCTCGCGGTCGGGTCCAGCGCCGCCAGGGCCAGGCGAGCACAGCACAGGCCAGCCACCCGGCCGTCCTGGCGGCTGACATAGGCCACGCTCAGCCGGGCGTCGGCGTCGATACAGGCCTGACCGGTGATGTCGCCGGCCCGACCCAGATCCTCGGCCAGGGCGGCCTCGATCAGCGGGCGGATCAGCAGGTCGGGCAAGGGAGACAGGGTCATTCGGCGGCGTAGCGGACGGCGGCGCCCGCCTCCTGAAGGGTGACGAAGGTGCGGACGCCGACCGCGTCGGTGTCGGGGAAATCGGACCGGCAGTGGCCGCCCCGGCTTTCGCGGCGGGCCAGGGCCGCCTCGACAATCAGCCGGGCGGCGATCAGGGTCGGGCAGGGACCATGGGCCGCCTCCAGGGCCTCGACCTCGCCCAGCAGGCGGGTCAGGCCGGTCGCGTCGCGGACCACGCCGGCGTCGCGGCTCATGGCCTTGCGCAGGGTCTGCAGAGCCGCCTCGGGCAGGTCGGGGAAGGGCGCAAGCGACACCGGCGCGCCGCCGGTCTGGACTTCCGCCGCCGCCGCGCGGCCGGCCCGGGCGCCGAACACGGCCGCCTCGAGCAGGGAGTTGGAGGCCAGGCGGTTGGCGCCCTGCACGCCGGTCGCGGCGCATTCGCCGGCCGCAAAGAGGCCCGGCAGCGAGGCGCGGCCGTCCAGATCGGTGGCTACGCCGCCCATGTGATAGTGCACGGCCGGAACCACGGGGATCATGGCGCGGCGCGGATCGACGCCGCCGCTCATGCAGGCTTCGAACACCGCCGGGAATTCGGTCGGGAAATGCCCGCCGACCACGACGGTGGCGTCCAGGAAGGCGCCGCGACCGGCCTCGCGCTCGGCATGGATGGCGCGGGCGACCACGTCGCGCGGGGCCAGTTCCTTGGCCGGGTGATAGTCGGCCATGAAGGCGCGGGCGTCGCTGTTGCGCAGGATCGCGCCCTCGCCGCGCAGGGCCTCGGTGGCCAGGGGCGCCGGGTCGCGGCCGATGTCGATGGCGGTGGGGTGGAACTGCACGAACTCGGGATCGGCGATCACCGCCCCGGCCAGGGCGGCCAGCCCGAGGCCCTCGCCGCGGACTTCCTTGGGCGTGGTGGTCACGGCATAGAGGCCGCCGATCCCGCCGGTGGCCAGGATCACGGCCGGTGCGATGATCTCCACCAGCGCGCCGTCGATCTCGGCCAGAACGCCCACAACGCGGCCGGCGGCGTCCTGCAGCAATCGACGGGCGCGGGCGCTCTCGCGGATCTCGATCGACGGCGCGGCGCGCACGGCGGCGATGACGGCGGCCATGATCGCCGCGCCGGCCCCGTCGCCGCCCACCCGGGCCACGCGAGCCTTCGAGTGGGCCGCTTCCAGGCTCAACACGAAGTCGCCGCCGGCCTTGCGGTCGAACGGCGCGCCCAGGGCGGCCAGGGCGCGGACGGCGTCGGGCCCCTCGGTGGTCAGCAGGGTCACGGCCTGCGGATCACACAGACCGGCGCCCGCCGCGATCGTGTCGGCGGCGTGCAAGGCCGGCGCGTCGTCTGCCGACAGGGCCGCGGCCATGCCGCCCTGCGCCCAGGCGCTGGAGCAGCCGGTGGCCAGCGGGGTCGGCGACAGCACCATGGCCTTGCCGGCGGTCCCCTCCACAGAGGCGAGCGCGGCGCTGAGCCCGGCCAGACCGGCCCCGAGGATCACGGGGCCGTCGAAGGTGATGCGGTCGGTCATTTCACACTCCACTCCCTTCCCCCTCGATGGAGGAAGGGCTTCCTAAATCAGCTCGACATCGACGTGATGGCGGGCCTTCACGAGGTCGTAGCGGGCGGGAACCAAGGGCGGCGGCAGGTCGATCATTCGCTGCACGGCCAGGCGCGCGGCCTTGGCGATGGCGGGGTCCACCGTCACCTCGTAGCGCTCGTTGACCAGGGCGTCGTGGATGTTGCTCAGGGTGATCCTCTGCATGTGCGGGCACAGGTTGCAGGGGCCGATGAACTGGGTGTTCGGCGACTCGGCCTGGACGTTGGAGGCCATCGAGCACTCGGTGATCAGCACCACCTGCTTGGGCTTGCGCAGGGCGACATAGTCGTTCATCGCCGCCGTCGAGCCGGCGAAGTCGGCGGCCTCCAGGATCTCGGTCGGGCACTCGGGGTGGGCCAGGATCTCGGCGCCGGGATAGGCGACCCGCATCTCGGCGATGTCGGCGGCCGTGAAGCGCTCATGCACCTCGCAGCGCCCCTGCCAGGCGATGATCTTCACGTCGGTCTGACGGGCCACATTGCGGGCCAGGAACTCGTCGGGGATCAGGATGACCTTGTCGACGCCCCATTCGCGGGCCGCCCACTCCACCACCTGCACGGCGTTGGCGCTGGTGCAGCAGATGTCGGTCTCGGCCTTCACCTCGGCGGTGGTGTTGACATAGGTGACCACCGGCACGCCGGGATAGCGGGCCTTGATCATCCGCACGTCGGCGCCGGTGATCGACGAGGCCAGGCTGCAGCCGGCCCGCAGGTCGGGGATCAGAACGCGCTTCTCCGGCGCCAGGACCTTGCTGGTCTCGGCCATGAAGTGCACGCCGGCCTGGACGATGATCGCCGCGTCGCAGCGGGCCGCCTCGCGGGCCAGGCCCAGGCTGTCGCCGACGAAATCGCCCACGCCGTGGAAGATCTCGGGGGTCATGTAGTTGTGGGCCAGGATGACGGCGTTCTTCTCGCGCTTGAGCCGGTTGATCTCGACGATCAGCGGCGCGTGCAGCCGCCATTCCAGCGGCGTGACATGGTGCTTGACCTTGTCCCACACGGCGGCGGTTTCCGCTTCGATCTGCGCGGTGAAGTCCCCGGCGGTCGGGGTAGCGGCGAAGCCGTCGGCCATTTGATCCTCGCTTATGCTCAATCTGAGCATTTCCTGGGTCTCAAAAAACGCCGGAACAGGGCGAGCCGTTCCGGCGTCTCACTTATGCTGAAAGTGAGCATAAGTGACCAAGCACATATAGACCTTTGTGATGGGATTGCAAAGGGGGCGTTGGACGGGCCCTATCCGGACCGCGCGTCGCTCAGCGCCCGCGCCAGACTGTCCAGCGAGAACGGCTTGCTCAGGAACGGCCAGGCCCCGGCCTGAGCCCGGTCCTGCTCGCCGCCGGTATAGCCCGAGCACAGCACCACCGGCAGGTCGGGTCTGGCCGACGACAGATGCTCGGCCAGGTCCACGCCGCTGCGACCGCCGGGCATGATCACGTCGCTGAGCACGAGGTCGATGGCGGGATCCTGGTCCAGGCGCAGCAGCGCCTGGGCGACGTCGGCGGCCTGCACCACGGTGTGGCCCAGATCGCCCAGCATCGCGCCGACCAGCTCAGCCACGTCGGTATCGTCCTCGACCAACAGAATCCGGGACGGGGTTTGAGCGGCCAGGATCTCGGTCGCCGCCGTATCGTCGCGCGCCGTCGTCGCCTGCGCGATCGGCAGCAGCATCGCCACGCAGGCCCCCTGGCCGGGCCGACTGTCGATCTCGACCGACCCGCCGGTCTGCCGGGCGAAGCCATACACCTGGGAGAGGCCCAGGCCGGTGCCCTGGCCGGTCGGCTTGGTGGTGAAGAAGGGCTCGACCGCCCGGGCGATGGTCTGGGCGTCCATGCCCGCGCCGGTGTCGCGCACGGCGACGCGCAGATAGGCGCCGGGCTCCGCATCGCCCACGGCCTGGGTCAGGGTCACGGGACGGGTCTCGATGATCACCTCGCCGCCCGCCGGGGTGGCGTCGCGCGCGTTGACCACCAGATTGAGCAGCGCCGCCGCGAACTGGCCGGAGTCGACCAGGGCCTGGCGGGCCCCGCCGCCCAGCCGCAGTTGGAAACTGTAGGAATCGCCCAGGGCCCGGCGTAGCAGATCCTCGTTGTCGACGATCAGCCGATCGACGCGCAAAACTTCCGGCCGCAAGGGCTGGCGGCGGGCGAAGGCCAGCAGATGCTGGGTCAGTTTCTCGCCCCGCTTGGCGGCGGCCAGGGCCGCGGCGATCATCCGGTCGCGCCGGGCCTGATCGTCGGGATGGCGGTCGACCACGTCCAGGGCCCCGATGATCACGGTCAGCAGGTTGTTGAAGTCATGGGCGACCCCACCCGTAAGCTGGCCGATCGCCTCCAGCTTTTGGGATTGGAACAGAGCCTCCTGGGCCGCGTCACGCTCGGCCCGGACCGCCTGAACCCGTTCGGCCAGCAAGTCGTTGATGCGGGCCAGGTCGGCCTGGGCCTGTTTGGTGTCGGTGACGTCGAAGGCGATGCCGATGAAACCGTCAAAGACCCCGCC
>JAHINZ010000448.1 GCA_018895795.1 Alphaproteobacteria bacterium | reverse complement strand
CCCTCTCCCTCTGGGAGAGGGCTGGGAGAATGGGGATAGACCGCGCTCAATCCCCGTTCTTTTCAGAGCAAAGTTACGCCCATTCAGCAGCTTGTAAAATAATCGAGCGCGCCAATCCTCCGCGCTCAAACCGCCCGCATACTGGTCTCACCCAGAAGCAAGGGAAGGGACGTCGGCCGGCGACCTGACGGGCTTGTGGGGGTGGTCGAGCGGGTTGTGAAGGCGGGGGACGTAAACCCGCCTATCGGGGATTGGCCAAGGTCCCCGCCCGTCCGAAGGTTCGCTCCGGGTCCTCCGGAATCGGCGTGGCTTGCAGCTTCAGGGCTGGGTCCGTCGCGAGGCAGGATAAACCCGGGTGGGGCATAGGGTTGAACCAGACCCGCGCGCCCCGGCCAGAGGGATAACGATCACGCGGAGCGTCTGTCTTCGTCGAAACGGTACTTAAAACTCACTCCTCCGGGCGAGGCCCGGACGCTCCGCGACCCTTCCCATCCCTTCAGCGGGTTTCCGCGTGAGGTCGCGGCGGCTTGCCCCTACGGCCAGGCTCCGCCCGGAGGGGGCGAGTGCTCCGTTCCCGAAACCTTGCCCCCGGCCCGCTTTCGGTTAACGTCACGCCCAAAGAGAACAATGATAACCCAGGGAGTGAAACCATGACGCCGGCCGATGGCGCGTCGCCCGCGCGCGACGTAAGCAATGTTCCGTTCAAGCCTTTGCCGATGAAGGGCCCGGACGTCAGCGTCGACTACCGCCCCGACGGTAGTATCGTGATCACCTCCAACCACGCGCCGGGCCAGGGCCCGCGCTCGATCGCCCATCTGCTGGCCCAGAAGGCCGGCGAGCATCCCGACCGGCCCTATCTGAAGCAGCGCGAGCCGGGCCATGGCCCCTGGCGGATGATCACCTATGGCCAGGCCCTGCGGGCCGTCGAGGGGATCGCCCAGTGGCTCCTGGACCGGGGCCTGACCGCCGAGGACAGCGTGATGATCCTGTCAGGCAATTCGATCGAGCACGCCCTGATGACCCTGGGGGCCTATACGGCCGGGGTTCCGGCCGCGCCGATCAGCCCGGCCTACAGCCTGATCTCCAGCGACCACGCCAAGCTGAAGCACTGTTTCGACAAGGTGGCCCCGCGCGTGGTCTTCGCCCAGAGCGGGGCGCTGTTCGCCAAGGCCCTGGCCACGCTGAAGGCGCTGGACCCGACCCTGACGGTGATCACCGCCGACGGAACGGGTGACGGCGCGCTCAGCTTCGCCGACATCGCCGCCACCGCGCCGACCGCCGCCGTCGCCGCCGCGCGCGAGACCCTGGGCCCGAGCACCCTGGCCAAGTACCTGTTCACCTCCGGCTCGACCGGCCTGCCCAAGGCCGTGCCCCAGACCCATGGCATGATGGCCGGGGTGATCGCCGGCCAGGACGGGTTGAAACTGGAGGAGCCCGAGACCGGCGAGGTTCCGCAGAGCCTGGAATGGATGCCGTGGAGCCATATCTCCGCCGGCAATATCGGCTTCAACGCCGTGATCTGGGCCGGCGGCACCCTGCATATCGACGAGGGCAAGCCGTTGCCGGGGATGTTCGAGACCACGATCAAGAACCTCTATGAGGTGTCGCCCATCGTGTTCGGCTCGGCCCCGATCGCCTTTTCCATGCTGGCCGAGGCGATGGAGAAGGACCCGGCCCTGCGGGCCTCGTTCTTCAAGAACCTGCGCTATATGGGCTATGGCGGGGCGACGCTGTCCAACGACGTCTATACCCGCATCCAGGCCCTGGCGGTGGCCCAGACGGGCCAGCGCATCCCGCTGACTACCATGTACGGCGCGACCGAGACCCAAGGCATCACCGTCACTCACTGGGTGACCGAGCGGGTCGGCCTGGTGGGCCTGCCCCTGCCGGGTCTGGCGCTGAAACTGACCCCCAGCGGCTCGAAATACGAGGTGCGCGTCAAGGGCGTGACCGTCACCGCCGGCTATCACAAGGATCCGGAAAGGACCGCGGCGGCCTTCGACGAGGAGGGTTTCTATCGCCTTGGGGACGCGGCGCGGTTCGTGGATCCCGAAGACCCGGCCAAGGGCCTGGTGTTCGACGGCCGGGTGACCGAGGACTTCAAGCTCGACAGCGGCACCTGGGTCAGTGTCGGGGTGCTGCGCCCCGACCTGGTGGCCGCCTGCAGCCCCTATATCCAGGACGCGGTGATCTGCGGCCAGGACAAGGGCTTCGTCTCGGCGCTGTTCTGGCCCTCGCCGTCGGGCCTGATGGCCCTGGTCGCCGATCCAGGGCCGGGCACGCCGATGGACAAGCTGGTCGCCTTCCTGAAGGACCGCCTGGCGACGTTCAACGCCACGGCCGGCGGGTCGTCGCGGCGGATCGGCCGCTTTACCGTGATGACCGAAGCGCCCTCGATCGACGCCGGTGAGATCACCGACAAGGGCTATGTCAATCAACGGGCCACGCTGGAGCGTCGCCACGCCCTGGTCGAGGCGCTGTACGCCAATCCGCCGCCCGAGGGCGTGGTCGAGGTCTAGGCGCTAGAGCCGTTCCCGTTCTCCCCGGCGAAAACCGGGGAGAACGGGAACGGCCGCTACCAGGCCAGCTTGGCGTGGGCCAGGACGGCGGTCTTGTCCGACGGGCCGGTGGCCATCAGCTCGGCGGGCTTGGCGGCGGGCGGCAGGGCGCCCTGCGGCCAGCCGTCGCGCAGCTCCATCACCGCCGCCTCGACCCGGCCCGAGGCCTTGGCGGTGAAGCTGAGGGTCACGCCGTTGGGATCGGGCGCGTGGGCGGTCACGGTCGACCAATCGTCCGGGCGGGTGACCAGGGTGATCGGCCGGCCGTTCAGGCGGGGGTCGCTCAGGGCGGTGCTGGCGCGGACCTTCAGGCTCAGCACCTCGGCGCCGGGGCCGGGAAGGACCCGGATCAGCAGGCGGTCGCCCGAGCGCTCGGCGGTCAGGACCGGCGGTGCGATCTGCACGACCCGGGTCTCGGACATCCAGACCGGATCGGCGTTGAACGGCGGCAGGGCCTGCTTGCGCGGCGCGGTCCCGCCGTCGGCGGCGAGGGTTTCGCGGGTCCAGGCGTCCAGCTTGGGCATGGACGACACCCGCCAGGCCCGGCCGGCCGCGGGGTCGGCCAGATAGTGGGCCTCGGTCAGGTTGGGACGCTGGGGCGAGGCGCCGGGCAGGGCGGCGAACACCGTCAGGCCCAGGCCGACGACCAGTAGCGCCGCGACGCCGCCCCAGCGCCAGCGCGACTCGGCGAAGTCGAAGGCCAGCGGCGACAGGGCGGGGGCGGCCAGCAGCACGAACAGCGCCAGGACGGCCGGCTCCATCAGGCCGACGCCGGCGAAGGTCCAGGCCCCCCAGGCGGTCAGTTGGGCCGTGGCCAGGACGGCCAGCAGGCCGATGGTCAGGGTCATGGCCAGGGCCACGCGGCGGTCGCGGGTGCCGCCGAGGCCCAGGGCCAAGACGGCGCCGAGGCCGGCGATCAGCAGAGGCCAGGTCAGCATCACGGTGGCGCCGGGGGCCAGGATCTGGGCGGCCAGGGCCAGCAGGAACAGCACCGTCAGACCGCCGATCCAGACGCCCAGCACGCCGACCGACCCGCCCAGGGCCGCCCAGACCAGCGCCGCCGCGGCGACGCCCAGGCCCAGGCCCACGGGATCAAAGCCGCCGACCAGGCTGCAGGCGCCGCCGAGAACCAGGGCGATCAGGCTGGGCGCCAGGCGCGGCAGGCCCCGCGCCTGGGCGGTGATCACGGCCAGGCCGACCCCGGCGCCGAGGGCGGCGGCGCCCAGCAGCAGAAAGTTGAAGCGGCCCAGCAGGTCATACAGCCTCTGGCCGCTGTCGATGTTCAGCAGCCGGCCCAGCAGGTGCAGGACCAGGGCCCCGGCCAGGACCAGCAGCAGGGCGCCGGCGACGCCTCGCGCGATCTGCGCGAGGCTGGTTCCCTTCAGGCTCAAGGCCCGGAAGGCGACGAAGCCGATCATCGCGGCGGCCAGGACCAGCAGCGCCCAGCCGACGGTGGTGGAATAGCTGATCAGGACCAGGCCCAGCACGTCGGAATAGATGGCGTTGGGACGGCGGGCCGGCAGGCTGGCGCCGTCGGCCAGGGCGCGGGCGGTGGGCAGGACCTCGTCGCCGATATGCTGCAGGCTGCCCTGGTCCAGCCGGTCCGGCGTCGACAGCGGCGTGTGATAGGCTAGCTGGTTGTCGATGATCGCGAAGTTCAGGCCCGGCAGATCCACTTTCACCGCCTGGGTGAAGTCCGTGTCATTGGGCATTTTCGCATAGACGGTCGAGGCCAGGGAATTGGCCGACGGCCGCTTGGCCGAACGCCCCATCAGGGCCAGCAGGTCGCCGTTGCCGGGGCCGGTCTGGAACATGGCCGCGCGGCCGGCGTCGCCGCGGGCCTCCATGTTCAGCACCACGCCGACATGGGCCACCAGCGGATCACGGGCGAAGAAGGCGTCAGCGCCCAACAGGCCGGCCTCCTCGCCGTCGGTGAACAGGAAGATGACGTCCCGGGCCAGGGGCGGGCCGGCCTTCAGGGCCCGCGCGATCTCCAGAGCCGCCGCCGCGCCCAGGGCGTCGTCGGCCGCGCCGGGCGAATTGGGCACCGAGTCATAATGGCTCATCACCAGAACGGCCGGCAGGTCGCGCGACTGGCCCGGCAGGATGCCGACCACGTTCTGTACGGCGGCGACGCCCAGGGCCGTTCCGTCCCGCGCATAGGGACGCGCGCCGTCGCCCGGATGGACCGAGACCTCGAGCCCCATCTCGCCGATCCGCGCCAGCAGATGGTCGCGGACCTGGACGATGGCGGCCGAGCCGATGGGGTGGGGACGCTGGGCGATGGCGCGGACATCGGCCATGGCCCGAACGGCCGAGAAGGCGGTGGCGGGGGCCGAGGCGTCGACCGGCTTCGGCGTCGTCTGGGCCAGGGCGCCCAGGCCCAGGCCGATGGCCAGACAGATCCAGAAACCCAGTACCCTGATCGTCTTCACGGTCCGCCTCTCGCTTCGAATCCCCCTGGCTAGGGTGCGTCGGCGCGGCCGGGATCGAAAGGCCAAAAGAAAAAGGGCGACCTGGTTTCCCAGATCGCCCTTCCTTCATCCGAAAGCCGCGGACCCTGCTCGCTTTGGAGAGCGAGCCCGCAAATCCCCTCCCGGTTAGAACTTCGCCCGCAGCGTCACGCCGTAGGTGCGCGGCGCGCCGAGGAAGGCGTCATAGGTGATCGTGTCCTTGGCCGGCACGTAGGTCGGGTTGGTGGCGCTGAGGCCCGACGAGCCTTGCAGGAAGCCGTTGAAGCCGACCTGCGTGTACTGCTCGTCCAGGATGTTCTGACCCCAGAGTTCCAAGGTCCAGGCTTCGCTGGCGTCGCCGAGGGCGATGCGGGCGTTGACCACGGTGAACGCGTCCTGCTTCTTCGGCGGGAACAGGTCCGAACCGGTGATGTATTCGGACGAGTACTTGGCGCCGATGTTGAAGCGGGCCTTCAGGTTGTCGCCGACCGGGTGCTCATAGGTCAGCGAGCCCGAAGCGGAATATTCCGGCGCCAGCGACAGACGGCTGCCCGGCAGCAGGGCCAGGGCGTTGCCAGCGTCGTTGGGGATCTTCTGGCTGCCATATTCGGTCTTGGCGTAGGTGAAGCCGCTCTGGACGGTCAGGCCGCGCACCGGGGTGAACCACAGGAAGTCGGCGTCGACGCCCTGCGAGGTCACTTCGGGGATCGACACAACCTTGAACGAGGTGCCCAGGAAGGTGTTGAGCTGGAAGTCGGTGAACTTCTGATAGAAGCCCGTGAAGTTCAGCAGCACCGAACGGTTGAAGAGGGTGTTCTTCACGCCGATTTCAAAGCTGTCGACAAACTCGCCGTTGAACGAGGTGTCATAGATCGGCGCCACGCCGGTGCCGCCGCTGGGCAGGCCGTTGGACGACTGGGTGCGGTCGAGGTTAAAGCCGCCGCCCTTGTAGCCGCGGGCGTAGGACGCGTAGCTGAACACTTCCGGCGAGAAGCGATAGGCCGCCTTGACGGTGCCCGACCATTCCTTGTCGGTGCGCGCCTGGTCGGTGTGACGCTTGTCGAACAGCGGGTTGGCCCAGGGCAGGCACAGATTGCCGACGATGGTCGGGGTGGCCGCCGCGCCGACGATGCTGGCGATGCGGGCCTGACCCGCCCCGGTCAGCGCCACGCCGCAGCCGACGCCGCCGTCAGAATTGCTCTGATTAGTGGAGAGGTCCTTCTTGTCGATGCTGTAGCGCAGACCGGCGGTGATGCTGAACGCGTCGGTGAACTGATAGCTGTTGCTGGTGAACAGGGCGATGGTCTTGGCGCGCTGATTGTAGGCGTCGTAGAGGCCCTGGCCCGGCGTGAACGTGGTGTTGGGCGCGCGACCCGTCAGCAGCGAGATGAAGTTGGCGACGCCGCCCGGTGCGGCCGAGGCCGACAGCAGACGACCCAGATACTGCTCGTAATCATTGCCGTAGAGGAAGTTGGCCTTGGTCGCGAGCCGTTCGTCAGCGAGGAACGTGCCGACCAGCCAGTCGAGCTTGTCGGCCTTGCCCGCCAGGCGCAGTTCCTGGGTGTAGGTGCGGAACTCGCTGTAGTTGGTGCCGTCCTTGTTGCGATAGGCCAGATCGGCGGTGGTGAAATCGCTGTCCTGGCCGTTGTCGGTGCGCCAGTTGCGGATGGCGGTGACCGAGGTCAGTTGGCCGATCGGCAGATCGATCTTGGCTTCCAGCGAAACGCCCTTGTCCTCGATCGACGACGGCGCGCCGCGGTTGGAATAGGCCACGCGGGCATAGGGATCGGCTTTGGCGGCGAGGGCGGTTTGGCCGCTGACCAGGTTCAGAACGCCGGCCGTCGGGCCGGTGCGGATCTGCACGGCGCCGCAGCAGTTTTCATCGCGCTTGGTGAAGTCGCCGATCAGCTTGAAGGTGGCTTCGTCATTGGGCACGAACAGAAGTTGGCCGCGCACGGTGTAGAAGGCCTGATCCTGATCCTGGGTCCGCTTGCTGGGGCCCTTGCCGGTGATCACGTCATTATAGCCGTCGCGCTCGCGGGCGGCCACGTACAGGCGGCCGGCCAGGGTGTCGGTCCCGAACATCGGGCCGGTCACCGAGGCGGACACGCCGTGGGCGTTGAAGTTGCCGACGGTGGCTTCGGCATTGGCCTTGAAGCCGAATTCCGGCTCCTTGGTGACGATATTGATGACGCCGGCCGAGGTGTTCTTGCCGAACAGGGTGCCTTGCGGGCCCTTCAGGACCTCGATGCGCTCCATTTCGCCCAGATCGCCGAACGACACGCCGTTACGGGGACGATAGACGCCGTCGATCACGACGCCGACCGAGCTTTCCAGACCGGGGTTGTCGCCGACGGTGCCGACGCCGCGCACGCGGGCGGTGGTCGAGGCTTCCGAGGTGGTCGAGGTGACGGTCAGGCCGGGGGTCAGGATCGTCAGATCCTTGATGTCCTTGACGCCGGTGTCTTGCAGCAGCTT
>JAHINZ010000447.1 GCA_018895795.1 Alphaproteobacteria bacterium | reverse complement strand
TGACCAGATAGTCAAAGACGATGCGCGACAGATAATCGATGTCCTGCTTGACGCCGTAGAAACGCTTCTTGGTCTCCTCCTCCGTCGTCAGGCTGCGCGAGAAGCCCGTGCCGACCGGGTCGATGAAGACCATGTCGGTGAAGTCCAGCCAGCTGGCGGGGTTGTCTTCCAGCTTGACGGGGCTTGAGGGGCTGTCGCCCTCGGCGCCGAACTGCACGCGCTTGGGACCCAGGGCGAAGTTTAGATAGACCGAGGCCGCGCCGGGGCCGCCGTTGAAGGCGAAGGTCAGGGGACGGCCCGGATCGCGCGGCCCGTCCAGGGTGTAGGCGGTGAACACCACCTCGCCGATGGTCTTGCCCTTCTCGTCGCGCACCGGCAGCGAACCGACCGTGGCGGTGTAGCTGATCAGCTTGCCGCCGACCGTGGTCGTCTGCTTGACCGACTTGTCGGCCGGGAAGGCGGGAAGTTCGATCGCCGCGGCCTTGTCGGCGGCGGGCTTGTCGCCGCCCTTGTTGTCCTGGGCGAAAACACCGCCCGCAACGCCCAGAACACTGGTCAGGACCAGGCCGACCAGCGCGGCCTTGAATGATTTACGCATACGCACCCCCATTGTGAGGGTGAAATTGCTAGAACATCATCGCCAGCTTCACAACGGCGCCCCGGCGTGATCCTGTTCCCGCCTCAAGGTTGCGGAAGATCCAGGCGATGAACGACGCGGCGAACGTCCCGGCTCAATCGAACATGGCCCGATCGAACATGCTGATCCGGCTCGGGGTCGGACTGGCCCAGGGCGTGATCCTGTACGGGCTCAGCCACGCCCAGGACCACAAGCTCTGGCCGGCCACCCAGCCGCTGCTGTTCGCGCCGCTGGTGCTGGCGACGCTGTTCGCCCCGTTCGTGATCCTGGCCGGGGTCGGGGCCCTGAAGCGGCTCAACCTGATCGCCTGGACCGTCGGCGCGACGGCCTTGACGGCCTATCTGGCCTTTCACGGCGCCTGGCGCGGGGTCGGGGCCGACGGCATGCCCGACGCGCCGGTGTTCCTGGTCGTCGCCGCCGGCCTGTTCATCGCCCACCACCTGATCCAGCCCGCCGAGGCGCAGGGGAAGTGGATCGCGCCCTATCGCGACTATTTCGACGTCACCTGGATGCACGGGGTGCAGCTGGTGCTGGCGGCGGGCTTCACCGGGGCGTTCTGGATCCTGCTGTTCCTGGGCGCGGCCCTGTTCAAGCTGATCGGCATCGAGGCCTTCGCCACCCTGATCGGCAAGTCGGGCTTCGCCATTCCGGCCACCACGCTGATGTTCGCCGCCGCCGTCCAGCTGACCGACGGGCGCTCGAACCTCGTGCGCGGGGTGCGCACCGTGGCCCTGACCCTGCTGGCCTGGTTGCTGCCGCTGATGACCCTGATCGCGGCGGGCTTCCTGGCCAGCCTGCCGTTCACCGGGCTGGAGCCCCTGTGGAAGACCAAGGCCGCCACCGCCCTGCTGCTGACCGCCGCCGCCCACCTGATCGTGCTGATCAACGCCGCCTATCAGGACGGCGACGAGGCCCCGCAGGTGATCCTGAAATGGGCCGCGCGGCTGGCCGGCCTGCTGCTGATCCCGATCAGCCTGCTGGCCGCCTATGGCCTGGCCCTGCGCATCGGCCAGTACGGCCTGACGCCCGAGCGGGTGTTCGCCGCCGCCTTCGTGGTGATCGCCGCCGGCTACGCCGTGGGCTACACGCTCGCCGCCGTGCGCCGGGGCGGCTGGATGAAGCCGCTGGAACGCACCAACATCCTCCAGGCCTTCGTGGCCATCGCCCTGATCCTGGCCCTGTTCACCCCGATCGCTGATCCAGCGCGGCTGTCGGTCAACAGTCAGGTGGCGCGGCTGGAGCGGGGCAAGGTGAAGGCCGAGGCCTTTGACTTCCAGTTCCTGCGGTTTGACAGCGGGCGCTATGGCAAGGCGGCGCTGGAGCGGCTGAAGGCGAGCAAGGACCCCGCGATCGCCAAGCGGGCGCGGGAGGCTGCGGCGCAGACAAGCAAGGCACGGCCAGAGCCTCAAAAGCCCGACTTCTCCAAGATCAAGGTCTATCCAACAGGATCGCGATTGCCGGAGTCGTTCTCCGAGCAGGTGTGGGACGACCAGTCGGGCTCTGCATGCCTCAATACCGGGTCTGAATGTTTGGCGCTCTTACTCGACACCGATGGCGATCAGACCGACGAGGTTCTGTTGGCTGCGGGCACGGCGTTCGACGTCTTCAAATCGATCGATGGCCGCTGGCGCAAGGTCGCGGAAACCACGCAGGGATGCCAATCGGTGGCGCTTGATGCCGCGCTTAAGAACGGCAAGATCCGGATGTCCGATCCGATTCAGCGCCGTGACATTCTGGTGGGAGACTTGCGGCTGGCGCTCACGCCTGCCGGGCCGGGTTGCTCGTTTTAGGAGCTGCCAATCGTCGGTGGAACAGTGACCAGCGGGACGTAGCGCGTTCCAATCCACCCAAATTCTTGTCATCCCGGCCGTAGCGAAGCGGAGCGCCGGGACCCAGGGGCAACCGCAATGCGCCGGCCCCTGGGTCCCGGATCGGCTACGCCGTCCGGGATGACAAGTTATTGGGGCGGGTGGAGGAGGCAATCGCCCCTACCCCACCCCCTCGCTGACCGCGTTAAGCCGCGCATAGACCCCGCCCTGGGCCTTCAGCTCGGCGTGGCGGCCTTCCTCGACGACCCGGCCCTTCTGGAACACCAGGATGCGGTCGGCGCCGCGCACGGTCGACAGGCGGTGGGCGATGACGATGGTGGTGCGGCCGGCCATCAGGGCCTCGGCGGCGATCTGCACCTCGGCCTCGGTCTCGACGTCCAGCGACGAGGTCGCCTCGTCCAGCACCAGGATCGGGGCGTTGGTCAGGAAGGCGCGGGCGATGGCCACGCGCTGGCGCTCGCCGCCCGACAGCTTGACCCCGCGCTCGCCGACCAGGGTGTCATAGCCGCGCGGCAGCTTGAGGATGAAGTCGTGGGCGTGGGCCTTGCGGGCCGCGTCCTCGATCTCGTCGCGGGTGGCGTCCGGCTTGCCGTAGGCGATGTTCTCCAGCAGGCTGCGGTGGAACAGGGCCGGGTCCTGCGGCACCACCGCGATGGCGCGGCGCAGGCTGCCCTGGGTCACGGCCGATACGTTCTGGCCGTCGATGACGATGCGGCCGCCCTGCAGGTCGTGCAGGCGCTGGATCAGCTTGACGAAGGTCGACTTGCCCGAACCCGTCGCCCCGACCAGCGCCACGCGCTCGCCCGGCGCGATGGTCAGCGAGAACTGGTCATACAGCGGCGCGCCGGCCGCCTTGTAGCGGAACGTGACGTCCTCGAAGGCGATCGCGCCGGGGCCGACCTTGAAGGCCGGGGCGCCCGGCGCGTCGGCGATCTGCGGGGCCAGGCGCGCCCAGGCGGCCAGGTCCTCGGTGTCGTCCAGACCCTTCTGCAGCATGCGGATGTTCTCGCCCATATTGCGCAGATAGCCGCTCATCAGCATGAAGGCGGTGATCGCGAAGGCGACGTCGCCGGGCGTGGCCGTGCCTTGCGACCAGCCCCAGACCATCGAGCCGGTCAGGCCCGCCTGCAGCAGGACCAGCAGCAGGTTCTGGCCCAGCCACACATCGGTGAAGCGGTTCCAGGTGACCATCACCGCGTCGCGCCACTGGGCCGTGACCTTGGCGATCCGGGCCGTCTCGCGCGCCTCGGCCCCGAAGCTCTTGACGGTGGGGTTGGAGGTCACCGCGTCGGCCAGGGCCCCGCCGATGCGGGAGTCGAAGGCGTTGGAGCGCAGGTTGTAGGGCCGCACATAGCGCTCGGTGACCACCAGATTGGCCCCGATATAGGCCACCACCACGACCAGCGAGATCGCGCCGGCCAGCGGCTGCTTGATCAGGATCATCAGCGACAGGCCCACCAGCACCACGATGCCCGGCCCCAGCCAGATGGTCGCCGCGTCGGTGACGCTGTCATAGCCCCACATGGCCCGGGTCAGCTTGCGCACCGTGGCCCCGGCGAAGCTGTCGGCGTGCCAGTCGGACGAGAAGGCCTGCACCTTGGCGAAGCCCTCATTGGTCATCTCTTCCATGTTGCGGGCGGCCAGCGGAATCCAGAACCGGTGCGAGATGTTGCGCACCACCGCGAAGGCCAGATAGACGCCGACAAACACCCACAGGGCCGCCCAGGCGGCCGGATCGCCGCGCGGCTTGTCGACCACCGCGTCGACGAGCTTGCCCGAGGCATAGGGCATGGCCAGATCGAAGCCGATCGCCGCCAGGGTCAGGCCCACCCCCAGCGAGAACAGCACCGGCCGCCGCGCCCAGAACCGGGCGATAAAGCCCAGCACCTGCCCGTTGGACAGCACCCGCTTGCGGTTCCCCGCCTCGTCTTCGTCGTCGAAAAAGTCGCTCATGATAGGCGGGTAGATAGGCGGTTTTTGATCCCTCTCCTAGACGGAGAGGAGGGGCCCGCGCCAAAGCCGTGGGAGGGGTTACGCTCTGTCGGGTCGAAGCTCGGCGGTGGGCGGGCGCAAAGGCGTCAGGCGTTTTAACTCCTCACCCTCCCATCCCGGCCTTCGCCGGGACGGGCCCCTCCCTCTCCCTATGGCCCTAGGGGATGCACACAAAATAGAAATCGACCTATTAATCAAACTCTTAGCCCAACCGATCTGGCCTTCCCTTCTCCCCTTGCGGGAGAAGGTGGCCTCCGAAGGAGGTCGGATGAGGGGTCGAGCCGCCCTCTACGTTAAAGTATTGATATCAATTGATAAACGCTCATCAACCCCTCATCCGTCGGCTGCGCCGCCACCTTCTCCCGCAAGGGGAGAAGGGTAAGAAATAGCAGGCGCGGCAGCCATCGCTGCGCGACGGGCCCCTCCCTTTCCCTAGGGGCGAGGGCTTCTCGAAAACGGCCGCCATCTCAGAAAACCCCGGATCGCGGGGCCCACCACCGGCGTGCGCAGCAGCGGTCGCACGGCGTGGGGCCGGGTTTTCAGGAAACAGACCACCGCCCCGATCCAGAACACCGTGGTCGGCAGGCCCGGCGTGACGATGCCCACCGCGCCGATGGCGACCAGCGATCCGCCCAGACCATCGACGGCCCAGCGCTCGGCGCGGGTCAGCCGGCGGCGGCGAGGCTTGCGAACGGTCGGATCGGGCGTCGTCATCGCGGCGACCGTAGCGCTCAAAGCCCGCCGCGTCATTCTCGCCGATGGGGCCCGCGCGACGGCCGGGCTTGTCTCGACAGCGCGTGTTTCCCTGATCGACGACCCGCGCTAAGCCTTGCGCCATGACCGCCCCGACCACCGCCATCCTGCCCGACGCCGCCGCCGGCAACTGGGTCGACCGCCACGCGCCGCCCGCCCTGCGGCCGTGGCTGAAGCTGGGCCGCTTCGACCGGCCCGCCGGCATCTGGCTGTTGATGCTGCCCGGCTGGCAGGGCATCGCCCTGGCCGGGGCCGAGAAGGGCCAATGGCCCAATCCCTTCCTGCTGATCGCCGTCTTCATCGGCGCGGCCCTGATGCGGGCGGCCGGCTGCGCGTTCAACGACATCGTCGACCGCGATTTCGACGCCCAGGTCAGCCGCACGGCGATGCGGCCGATCCCGGCCGGGTTGATCAGCGTCAAGCAGGCCTGGGCCTTCGTGATCGGCTGCTGCGGGGTGAGCTTCCTGATCCTGATCTGCCTGGGCTGGCTGGCGATCGGGCTGGGCGTGCTGTCCCTGGGCCTGGTCGCCGCCTATCCGTTCATGAAACGCATCACCTGGTGGCCGCAGGCCTGGCTGGGCCTGACCTTCAACTGGGGCGTCCTGCTGGGCTACGCCGCCGCGACCCATCACCTGGGCTGGTCCGCCGCCCTGCTCTACGCCTCGGGCCTTTTCTGGACCCTCGGCTATGACACCATCTACGCCATCCAGGACATCGAGGACGACGCCCTGGCCGGGATCAAGTCCTCAACCCGCCGCCTGGGCGACAAGGTTCAGATCGGCGTCGCCGGCTTCTATGCGGCGGCGTTCGTGTTGGCCGTGGCGGCGGCCTGGGTCGGAAACCTGGGAGCGCTGTTTCTGCCGCTGGTCGCGCTGTTCGCGGTCCACCTGTCGCGCCAGGCCGCCGCCGTGCGGGTCGACGACGGGGCCGGGGCGCTGAAGCTGTTCAAGTCCAACACCGTCGCCGGCCTGGTGCTGTTCCTGGCCCTGGTGGCGGGGCTGTGGAAGCCGGAGACGCGGTTCTAGGGCGTTAAAACTGTCATCCCGGCCAAGCGCGAAGCGCGCTGAGCCGGGACCCAGGGGCCGCCGCATTGCGGTTGCCCTGGGTCCCGGACAGCCTCTGCGAGGCTTCCGGGATGACAAGGATTGAGGGCTAGAACGGCCCGTTGGTGTAGACCCGCTCCAGGCTCTTCTCCAGGTCGGCCAGCCGCTGGTCATAGGCCCGGTTCAGGCAGGCCTTGTTGCGCCCGCAGCTGTGGCGATCGCGCAGCCAGTCGCGCTGCTGATCCTGCAGCGCGCCGCGGGCGCCCATGCCCATGGTGTGCTTGTTGACGTCGTACAGCACGTCCATCCGCACATCCTTGTCGTTCAGCGCCCGCTCGGCGCAGATCGCCTTTTCGTCAGGGGCGCGGGCCTTCTTGCAGTCGAAACTTGCGGCGCCGGCCGAGCCGGCGAAAAGGGCCAGACCGAGGGCCAAAACGGGAATGAGAGGGCGCATGAGGGTCTCCAGGGACTATGACGTCGGGTCATCCTGTCAGGCCTAGGCTGAATGTGCGATGATCGTTCCATGGCCGTCGCATCCCGCGTCAAACCGCAAGACCTTTTCTCTCCGGAGGAATGGACCAAGATCTCGGCGCGCTCATCCTGGCGCGGCGTCCTGATGGTCGCCCACGCCTGGGCCGTGATCCTGGCGGCCGGCGCCCTGTTCGTGCTGTTTCCCAACCCGCTGACCTACATTCTGGCGGTGATGTTGATCGGCGCGCGACAGCTGGGCCTGGCCATCCTGATGCACGAGGCGGCCCATGGCGGCCTGCATCCCAATCTGAAGGTCAATGACTGGATCGGCGAGTGGCTGTGCGCGGCCCCGGTCGGCGCGTCCCTGGCCGGCTACCGCCCCTATCACCTGACCCATCACAAATACGCCCAGCAGGCCCAGGACCCGGACCTGATCCTGTCGGCCCCGTTCCCGACCACCCGCACGTCCCTGCGCCGCAAGATGATCCGCGACCTGACCGGCCAGACCTTCTTCAAGCAGCGCTTCGGATCGCTGCTGGGCCAGCTGAAGGGGCATCAACCGAAAGGCGCGATCTTCAGCGGCGAGATCGCGCGGCAGAAGCCGTTCCTGCTGTGGAACCTGGGCCTGCTGATCGTGCTGTCGGCGGTCGGCCTGTGGTGGGCCTGGCTGGCCCTGTGGGTTGTTCCAATGGCGAGCTGGTTTCCGCTGGTCACCCGCCTGCGCAACATCGCCGAGCACGCCCTGGTGGCCAAGGACGAGCCCGACCCGTTCCGCCACGCCCGCACCACCCAGGCCAATTTTGTGGAGCGCGCCCTGATCGCGCCCTACCACGTCAATTTCCACGCCGAGCACCACCTGTTCATGCACACCCCGTGCTGGAACCTGCCCCTGGCCCATCGCCTTCTGGCGAAGAAGGGCCTGACCCAGGGCATGCTGACCGCGCCGGGGTATCTGAGCGTGTTGAAGGCCGCCTCGAGCAAGGTCCCGGCCTAAATTCAATCCGTCATTCCCGCCCTTGTGGCGGGAACCCCTCTGTCCACCGCAGGTGCGGGAGGGCGGACCGCTGGCGGTCCGAAGGCGCCTTGCGTGTCCACTGAACCAGGGGTTCCCGCCACAAGGGCGTGTGTCCAGCGGGACCGACAATGGCTCGCAGTCGTAATCTGAACGTCTGCATTCGGGGCCTATGCTTCTGGCTGCACACGAGCCTGGGCGGACCCCATTTTCTTGTCATCCCGGACGCGCCTTGGCGCGATCCGGGACCCAGGGGCGGGCGCAATGCGGTTGCCCCTGGGTCCCGGCGCTCCGCTTCGCTACGGCCGGGATGACAAGTGTTTGGGGGTTGATGGAAGGTTTGCTGTCGGCCTCGGCGCAGCGTCCGCCCACCACCCCGAACAGACGATGGGAAGGTCCGCTGTCGGGCGCCCGCGACCGGGCTTGTCCATATCGGTCTCCCCCCATCTCCGGGCGGGAATGACGGAAGAGAAGCGGGCCTGTTGGCTTCAGGGTCTGGGTAGTGCTCTAAGCCCGGCATGATCGACCAGACGCTGGAAGGCCGCCGCGCCTTCATCCTTGAAAACACCCGCGTCCAGGCGCCGCCGCATGCGCCGGAGCTGAGGCTGCACCTGGCCGACGAGATCACCCCGATCTGGAAACTGACCGAGGAAGCCCTGGAAGAACTGGGCCTGGCCCCGCCGTTCTGGGCCTTCGCCTGGGCCGGGGGCCAGGCCCTGGCGCGCTACATTCTCGACCATCCCGACATCGTCGCCGGCAAGACCGTGGTCGACTTCGCCACCGGCTCGGGCCTCGTCGCCATCGCGGCGATGAAGGCGGGCGCCAAAAGCGTGCTGGCCAATGACATCGACAGTTTCTGCCAGGCGGCGGTCAGCCTGAACGCCGGGGTCAACGGCGTCGCGATCGCCTTCACCGACGCCAATCTGCTCAACGCCCCGCCGCCGGCCTGCGACGTGCTGCTGGCAGGCGACATCTGCTACGAAAAGCCGATGGCCGAGGCGGTGATGACCTGGCTGCGGCAAGCCCGCGCCGCCGGCGCCACGGTGCTGATCGGCGATCCGGGCCGTAGCTATTTCCGCAAGGATGATCTGATCCAGCTGGCCGAATACCAGGTGGAGACCACCCGCGAACTGGAAGATTTCGCCGTCAAGCGCACCTGTGTCTGGACTCTGCCCTAGCGGCCATATTAGAACATTAGCGGAACATTTCTGGAGATCGCGACCATGCGCGAAGACGGCAAGATCGACTATATCGAATGGCCCGCCACCGACCTTGCGGCCACCAAGGGCTTCTATCAGCAGGCCTTCGGCTGGAGCTTCGCCGACTACGGCCCCGACTATGCGGCCTTTGAAGGCCAGGGCGCCGACGGCGGCTTCGACCAGGACGCGGTCGCGGCCCCGGCCAAGCCGCTGGTCATCCTGTACGCCCACGATCTGGAGGCCATGCTGGCCAAGGTGACCGGGGCCGGCGGGGTGGTGGTCAAGCCGATCTACAGCTTCCCGGGCGGCCGTCGCTTCCACTTCACCGACCCGTCGGGCAATGAGCTGGCGGTGTGGAGCGAAGGCCTGGGCTGAGCGGTCGGCGCCCTGCCCCAGGCCTCAACCCGAGGAGGGCAGACGCAATAGAGATCGCCTTCCTGGGCCTCGTGCCCAGGACCCATGCCAAGGGCAGGTTATGGCTTTGGCGTGATCTGCGGCCGAAAGACCCGGAACGCGAAACGGAGTCGGCGGATCCTGAGACATGGATCCTGGGCACGGGGCCCAGGAAGGCAGAAACACCGGGATCGTTCAAAACCCGCCTTGAAACGCTCCGCCAACGGGCGCCCAGAAAGATCCCTCTAGAACCGCGGATGAAAATCCCGCGGCGACCAGCCGAAATCGCGCCGGGCGTCGCCGCTGTCGAAGGTCAGGTCCTGCTCCATCCGCGCGCCCATGGCCGCCGTGGCGCCCGGCAGCCACGGCGCGGCGACCTTCAGCATCAAGGCGAACAGGGCCGGCGGCAGGCAGACCACCACCGGTCGGCGGCCCAGGCCCTCGAACACCCGCGTGGCCATGGCGCGATAGGTCAGGGTCTCGCCGCCGACCAGGTCATAGGCCCGGTTCTCGGCGGCCGGCGCCGTGGCCGCCGCCAGGGCGCCTAGGGCCAGGTCCTGGGCGTGCACCGGCTGGCGCAGGCCCTGGCCGTCGCCCGACAGCGGCAGCATGCCGAACCGGCGGATCAGTCCGGCCAGCCGGCTGACATTGCCGTCGCGACCCTCGTCATAGATCAGGGTCGGCCGCAGGAGGGTCCAGGCCACGCCCTGATCCAGGCAGAACCCCTCCACATCCGCCTCGGCCTCGGCCAGGCGGGCGGCCACGGCGCGCTCCTCGGCCACCGCCGAGTCCCGCTTGGTGAAGCGGCTGGTCGAGGAAAAGGCCACCAGCCGGGTCATGCCGTTGGCCTTCAGGGCCGGCAGGGCGGCGGGCAACAACCAGATCGGCGACAGCGAAAACACCGTCGCCACCGGCGCCAGGGCCTCGGCCAGGTTGGGGTCGGACAGGTCGGCGTCCAGCCAGCCGGCGTCGATCGCCGGCGGACGGCGGCTGATCGCCACCGGATCGACGCCGGCCGCCCGCAGGCGCTCCAGCAGATGGCCGCCGATCAGGCTGGTCGCGCCCAGCACCAGGACCGGGCTCTTCAGGGGATTCTCGGGCTGCATCCTGTTTCTATAGTCCCGCCGAGGCGCGACTGCCCATGGCCATGACCTTCATCGAAGCGGGACGGTGACGCGATTGATCGAAAGCCGGCGGCGCGCTACCGCTGCGAAGGTCGTCCTGAAAGCCTGGGACGCCGGGGGACGAAAACCGCATGAAGACCTGGCGCATCCTGATCGCGGCCCTCGCCGGCGTCGGCGTGATTCTGGAATATGGCCTGATGATCCATAACCAGAGCTGGGCGACCTTCGGGCCGACCACGATCAAGTATGTCAGCTATTTCACGATGGTCAGCAACATCCTGGCCGCCCTGGTGCTCACCGCGCCCCTGGCGGCGCCGACCGCGCGCGTCGCGGTCTGGGCCGAGACCTCGGCGACGCGGATCGCGGTGGCGGTCTATGTGGCGGTGACGGCGGTGATCTATCACGCCCTGCTGGCCGGCCTGTGGGATCCCAAGGGTCTGACCTTGGCCAGCACGACCATCCTGCACACCCTGACCCCGGCGGCGTTCCTGATCGACTGGCTGCTGCGCGGCGGCCAGGGCGCGGCGCTGTGGAGCGCGGCCCTCAAGGCCCTGCCCTTGCCGGCGCTCTATGGCGCCTGGACCCTGATCCACGGCGCCCTGTCGGGGTTCTATCCCTATGGTTTCCTCAATGTCGCCCAGCATGGCTATCCCGCCGTGCTGGCGACCATGATCCTGATGTTTCTCGGTTTCCTCGGGCTCGCCCTGGCGTTCACCGCGTTACACAGGGCGCGCGCCAAACTGCTGATCGGGCGCGCCGCCCCCCTATCCGCCTGACCCGCCTGTTTCCGGAGATCCCGATGTCCAAGCTCGTTCCCGCCGTCCGCTCGGGCGATGTCCTGATCCCCGCCCTGGGCTTCGGCACCTGGCAACTGGAGAACGGCAGCGCCCAGCCGCTGGTCGAGCAGGCCCTGGCGGTCGGCTACCGCCACATCGACACCGCCCAGGCCTATCGCAACGAGCGTGATGTCGGCGCGGCCATCGCCGCCAGCGGGATCAAGCGCGACGAGATCTTCCTGACCACCAAGGTCTGGGTCGATTTCTTCGCCGACGGCGATCTGCAACGCTCGGCCGAGAAGAGCCTCGATCGCCTGGGCGTCGACCATGTCGACCTGCTGCTGCTGCACTGGCCCAAGCCGACCCCGGCCCTGGCCGAGACCATGGCGGCGCTCAACGAGGTCAAGGATCGCGGCCTGGCCCGCGCCATCGGCGTCTCGAACTTCCCCTCGGCGGTGCTGGCCCAGGCCCAGGCCCTGTCCAAGGCCCCGATCGCCACCGACCAGGTCGAGTACCACCCCTATCTGTCGCAAAAGACCCTGATCGCCGCCGCGCAGGCGGCCGGAACCTCGATCACCGCCTGGTCGCCCCTGGCCCAGGGCAAGGTGGCGGAAGACCCCGTGTTGATCGCCATCGGCCAGGCCCACGGCAAGACGCCGGGCCAGGTCACCCTGCGCTGGCTGATCCAGCAGGGCGTGATCGCCATCCCCCGCACCAAGACCCCGGCCCGGGTGGTCGAGAACTTCGACGTGCTGGATTTCGAGCTGTCGCATGACGAGATGGCCAGCGTGTTCGCGTTGGCGCGGCCGGATGGGCGGATCGGGGATTGGTTGGACAAGGCGTATAGCTGGGATGTGGGGTAGCGGGGCGGGCGGTGTCGGATGTCCGCTATGTAGTCGGAAGCGGCTCTCGGCCATACGCCCCATTATGGCCGTCAGACCTCCCTAGGACGATGTTAACCCATCGTGTAGGAATCTGAAAACCGCAGTCATCAGGAGGGGGCATGGCTAAGCGATACAAAGCCACCATCAACCCGGCCTTGCTGACTTGGGCGCGGACAACGGCAAGCTATGACCTTGCCGAGGTCGCCGCGAAGATTGACGTTGGCGAAGAGCAGCTGATGGCTTGGGAAGCGGGCGAGGATCAGCCCTCTATTTCTCAGCTGAGAAAGCTGGCAGGACTCTACAAGCGACCCTTGGCAGCTCTCTACCTGCCCGTCCCCCCCGTTGATTTTCAGGCGATGCATGACTTCCGACGATTGCCGGACATTGGGCCGCGCCGATTCTCTCCTGGCCTTGCACTGGAGGTTCGCCGCGCGCAACAGCGGCGCGAACTGGCGCTCGAGCTCTACGAAGACAACGCGGTTGCACCGCCAGCATTTGCGCTTACCACGACAATCAACGCCGACCCTGAGCAGGTCGGCGTACAGGTTAGACAAGCCCTCGGTGTTCGCGCGGATCAGCAGTGGCGCTGGAGCAATCAGATCGCAGCGTTCAAGGAGTGGCGCACTCGGATTGAAGAACTCGGGATATTGGTGTTCCAAGCCTCTCGGATCGAGAGCGATGAAGCGTCGGGATTCGCATTTTGGGCTGAGAAGTTTCCGCTCGTCGTCGTCAACAGGAAAGACGTCTATCCGCGCCGCACATTCAGCTTGCTGCACGAGCTAGCGCATTTGATGCTTCGGCAGTCCGGCGTCTCGGAAGCGAACGTCGATGCGCCGCGCTCCGTTGCAGATGCTCGGATCGAGGTTTTCTGCAACCAGGTCGCGGCTTCGGCACTGATGCCGCGCGACCTTTTCTTGAATCACAATCTCATTTTACAGCGGCCAGACCTACAAGATTGGCCCGATGAGGCGATCAACGCTTTGTCGTTGACGTTTAACACCAGTCGCGAAGGTGTGGTGCGCCGTCTGCTTACTTTCGGTCGCGTCTCACAAGATTTCTACGCTCAAAAACGAGCGCAATATGCGGCCGAATTCCGCGCGCAACGCCAGCGAGAGCGAGAAGAGCGCGGCGATGACGGTATCCCCCGTAACATGCCGCGCGAGACAATCGCTGACATCGGGCGCCCATTCATCAGGGCTGTCATTGAGAACTATCATCAAGACAGGATCACCCTCTCTGAGGTGTCAGGCTACTTGGGCGTCAAGGTGCGCCACGTGGCTGGCATTGAAGCTCAGGTAGGGATGGCCTGATGGTAAAGCCGGTCTACAGCATCGACACGAGTTGCCTCGTTCATGGCTGGCGCCGGGCTTATCCTCCCAAACGGTTTTCGGGGCTTTGGGCACGCATCGACGACCTCATCGACGAGGGCCGAATGGTCGCTTCCATTGAGGTCTACAACGAGCTCGAGAAGAAAGACGACGAGATTTGCGCCTGGGCGAAGGAGCGCAAAGATGCGTTGTTTCGAGAGATCGACGATGACGTGCAGGGAGCCGTCGTCCATGTGATGGCGACCTACCCAAAGCTGGTCGATACCGGCAAAGGGAAATCAGGAGGCGATCCGTTCGTGATCGCTCAGGCTCTCGCCGGCAACCCATTCTTGACGGTGGTCAGCCAAGAAAAAGGCGGCACTCCGGATAAGCCAAGAATACCTTTCGTCTGCCAAGCTGAAGGCATTCCATGCATTGACCTGCTGGAGCTGATTGAAATGGAAGACTGGAGTTTCTGACGCCAGTTATCTCAGCCGAGAGACGGACCTTAGGAACGTCCCAACGCGTCGAAATCCGACCCCAAGGTCGGTGCGATCCTTAAATCTCTTGGAGGCTGCAGCGTGCCGGTCTGGACAGGTTGGTCAAGGACCGGTCTTCGACCGGCCGCTTCGCGGCGGCCCGCAGGGCCGTCCTTGAGCAACCTGTCCAGACCGGCGATCGTCTCGCCGTGAGATGTAAGGATGGCTCCCTCCGGCGCGGAGGGTGTTCCACGACCTAAAACACCTGGGCGCTACCCTTCCCCCTCGATGGGGGAAGGGCAGGGATGGGGGTGACCCCGCTGGACGATTTCACACGGGCCGCCCCCCATCTGGATGCGCTGTCACCCCCATCCCCAACCCTTCCCCCATCACGCCGACGGGAAGGGCGAGCGGTAGCGCCGCGCCCTCAATCCCCGCTCTCTCACGGGCGTTCGCGCCCCTCGCCCTCAACAATTTCAACGCCCTAAGCCCGTGACCCAGCGTCACGATCAAAAATCGACGCATCACCCCCAAAACCGGCCGTAGACTTCTCCTCGCCCCATCGCAGGGGAGGGCGCGAAGCTGGCGACCGAAACGCGCGATGGGGGCGGTTGTACGGGTTCAAGAGGGCGGGTGACGTAAACCCGCCTATCGGAGGAAGGCCAAGCCTCCGCCCGTCCGAAGGTTCGCTCCGGGTTCCTCCGGAATCGGCGTGGCTTGCAGCTTCAGGGCTGGGTCCGTCGCGAGGAGGGAAACACCCGGGTGGGGCATAGGGTTGAACCAGACCCGCGCGCCCCGGCCAGAGGGATAACAACCGCGCGGAGCGCTCCGGCCACGGCCGAAACGGTACTCCCTCTATCCTCATCCGGGCCTGGCCCGGACGCTCCGCCGCCTCCCCAACCTTCAGCGGGTCCACCGCGTGAAGCCGAGACGCCGTGTCAGGTCGCTCGGGACTCGCAAGGAACCTCACTCCGCCTTCAGACAATCAAGGTTCCCCCCGCCGGGGAATGCGCCTAGGTAAGGCTCAACCTGAGCATATCCGGAGCGGATCAGACTTATGGACGACGCGGGCGTCAGCTTGCAGGCGACGATGGCGGCGATGGGCGAGGCGGCCCGCGCGGGCGCTCGCGCGCTGCGTCTGGCCTCGGCCCAGCAGCGCACCGCCGCCCTGCAGGCCATGGCCCAGGCGATCCGCGAGGACGCCGACAAGATCCTGGCCGCCAACGCCAGGGACCTGGATCAAGCGAAAGCCAACGGCCTCTCGGGCCCGATGCTGGACCGGCTGATGCTGGACGCGGCCCGGCTGGAGGCCGTCGCGGTCGGGGTCGAGACCGTGGCCGCCATTCCCGATCCGCTGGGCGTGGCCACCGCGCGCTGGACCCGGCCCAACGGCCTGGACATTTCCCGGGTCCGCACGCCGATCGGCGTGATCGCCATGATCTATGAGAGCCGCCCCAACGTCACCGCCGACGCGGCGGCGCTGTGCGTGCGCTCGGGCAATGCGGTGATCCTGCGCGGCGGTTCGGAATGCCTGGCCTCCAGCCTGGCCATCCATGCCGCCATCGTCCGGGGGCTGACATCGGCCGGCCTGCCCGCCAGCGCGGTCCAGGCGGTCCAGACGGCCAATCGCGACGCCGTCGGTTTGCTGCTGTCGGGCCTGAACAAGACCATCGACCTGATCATTCCGCGCGGCGGCAAGAGCCTGGTGGCCCGCGTCCAGGCCGAGGCCCGCGCCCCGGTTCTGGGTCATCTGGAAGGCCTCAACCACGTCTTCATCCACGCCGGCGCCGATCCTCAGAAGGCCATCGCCATCGCCGTCAACGCCAAGATGCGCCGCGTGTCGGTGTGCGGTTCGGCCGAGACCCTGCTGGTCGACCGGGCGATCGCCGACACCCTGCTGCCGCTGTTGGCCGACGCCCTGATCAAGGCCGGCTGCGAGCTGCGCGGCGACGCGGCGGCCCTGGCCATCGAGCCGACCATGAAGAAGGCCAAGGACGCCGACTGGACCACCGAATATCTGGCCCCGATCCTGTCGGTGGCCATAGTCGACGGCGTGGCCGGGGCGGCGGCGCACATCGCCCGCTATGGCTCGGGCCACACCGACGCCATCGTCACCGAGGACGTCGCCGCCGCCGAGGCCTTCGCGGCCGAGGTCGACAGCGCCATCGTGCTGATCAACGCCTCCACCCAGTTCGCCGACGGCGGAGAATTCGGCTTCGGGGCCGAGATCGGCATCGCCACAGACAAACTCCATGCCCGCGGTCCGGTCGGGGCCGAGCAATTGACGACATTCAAATATGTGGTTCGCGGGACCGGCCAGACTCGTCCCTGAGGCCGGTCGGCCCAACGCGCAGCGTCTCGGCTTCCATCTGGAGCCGGGCATGCGCGTCGGGCTGTTCGGCGGCTCATTCAATCCCGCGCACGAGGGCCACGCCCACGTGGCCGAGACCGCCTTGCATCGCCTGAACCTCGACAAGGTGATCTGGCTGGTCTCGCCGCAGAACCCGCTGAAATCGGCCCACGAGACCCGCCCCCTGGCCGAGCGCCTGGCCGGGGCCCGCCAGCACGCCCACGGCGGCGCGATGATCGTCTCGGACGCCGAGACGCGGCTGGGCTCGCAATATACCATCGACACCCTGCGGGTGCTGCGGGCCCGCTATCCGGGGGTCAAGTTCGTCTGGATCATGGGGGCCGACAGCCTGGCCACCTTCCATCGCTGGCGCGGCTGGACCCAGATCATGCGCGAGGTGCCGGTGGCGGTGATCTCGCGGCCCTGGGCGGCCCTGAAGTCGCGCACCTCGCCCGCCGCGCGGCGGTTTTCGCATGCGCGCAAGCCGGCCGGCGCCGCCGCCACCCTGCCCGATCTGGCCGCCCCGGCCTGGGTCTATCTGACCGGCCCTCTGAACTTCGCCTCGTCCACGGCGATGCGCGAACGCCTCACCAAGACCCCGTGATCGGGTTCGTGCACGCAACCCCTCACCTTTTCGACTCGTCCATGCTATAAGGAGGATCCGCGCGACCCCATAAGGAGTATTTCCGCTGCGTAGCGACCCCGCGCAAACTGCGCACGAGGATACGGTTTCCACCGAATCCCCGACCCAGACTTCAGGCCTCGGCCTGGACGAGAGCATCAAGGCTCTCGAGACCCTGATCCTGTCCCGTCTCGACGACGACAAGGCGCAGGACATCGTTCACATCGATCTGACGGACAAGAGCTCGGTGGCTGACAGCCTGATCGTGGCGTCCGGCCGTTCGCACCGTCACGTCGGCGCTCTGGCCGACCACATCATCCGCGCGCTCAAGGAGCACGGCTTCGGCAAGGCGCGGGTCGAAGGCCTGCCGCACTGCGACTGGGTCCTGATCGACGCCGGCGACGTGGTCGTGCACCTGTTCCGCCCCGAAGTGCGCAGCTTCTACAATATCGAGAAGATCTGGGCGATCGACGCCCCGCACCGTATCGCCAGCACGGCGAACTAGGGCTGCGGCGATATTTTTTCCGTCATCGCCCGGTTTATCCGGGCGACCCAAGCTGAGTTTCCAGCGAAAATCTGGCCGCCTCGGCTTGGGTCCCCCGGACAAGCCTGGGGATGACGCGTGAACAGATGAAGCTCACCCTCCTCACCGTCGGGAAGCTCGGCCGCATGGTCGAGGCGCAGATGGCGCTGGACTACATGTCCCGCGCCACGGCGTCGGGTCGCGCCCTGGCGTTGGGCCCGGCCGAGATCGTCGAGGTGGAAGCCCGCAAGCCCGGCAAGGCCGCCGAGGCCGAGGTGCTGCGCCCGCATCTGGAGGGCGCTTACGTCATCGCCTGCGACGAGCACGGCAAGGTTCGGCCCAGCCGCGCCTTCGCCGAGCATCTGGGTCGGCTGCGCGACGATGGGACGCGACGGGTGGTTTTCCTGATCGGCGGCGCCGACGGCCTGGACCCCGCCATCCTGGCCGCCGCCCACGAAACCCTGGCCTTCGGACCCCAGACCTGGCCGCACGCCCTGGCCCGGGCCATGCTGGCCGAGCAGATCTATCGCGCCGTCACCATCCTGGCGGGCTCGCCCTATCACCGCGATTGAGGCAAGAGAGGCGCAGATGCTTCGCCGTCCCTCGCCCGTTCTGCTGTCCGCCCTCGTTCTGGCCCTGACCCTGTCGGCGGCGGGCGTCGGCTTGGCGCGCCAGGGCCAGCAGCGCTTGCGTGATCGTCAGACCGCCATCGACACCCGCCGCGAGATCGACGACCTGCGCGGCGAGCTGTCGCGCCTGGACCACGCCCGGGTCTCGGCCGGCGACGATGTCGATTTCAAACGCGCCCGGCTGGAGACCCTGAACGCCCGCGAGGCCTCGGTGATGGCCGAGCTGGGCCGCGACCGCCACCGCCTGGCGCGCCTGCTGTCGGCCCTGCAGCTGTTCCGCCGCAATCCGCCGCCGGCCCTGCTGGTCAGCCCCGGCGACGCCCGCGACGCCGTGCGGGCCGCCATCCTGATCCAGGCCATGACCCCGGACCTGCAGCGCCGGGCCGACGCCTATGCCCGCCAGGCGCTGGCGGTCCGGGCCCTGCGTCGCGAGGCGGCGGCCGCCGCCGCCGAACTGTTCACCGCCGAGAGCGTGGTGGCCGACCGCAAGGGCGAGATCGAGCGGCTGATCATCGAAAAGACCCGGCTGGAACGCGCCTATGCCCAGGAAGCCCTGGTCGAGGAAAGCGAACTGCGCACCCTGGGCGCCCTGACCGACGGCCTGACGCCGCGCCCGCCGACCGGCCCCCTGACCCTGGCCTCGCCCGCCCCGGGGCCGATCACCGGCCGCTTCGGCGCCGCCCTGCCGGCCGGCGGCCGCTCGTCCGGCGTATCGATCCGCACGGAAAAGGGACGGGCCGTGACCAGCCCCGTCGCGGGAACCGTCGAATATGCCGGCGCGCTGAACGGTTGGGGTGTCGTCCTGATCCTGCGGGCCCAGGGCGCCTACCTTCTGGTGCTGGCCGGCCTGGACCAGGTTTCGGTCGGACCCGGACAATCGGTCGCGGCCGGCGCCCCGATCGGAAAGATGGCGGATCGTGTATCCTCTGAACCAGAACTGTATCTGGAGGTCCGCGAAGACGGTGTTTCGGTTGATCCGGAGCGCTGGTTGAAGCAGGGGTCGCCGTAGACGGCTTTTTCAGTAATGATGGCCGCAAATAGGACGCGCTTGACGGGGATGGTCGAGGGCGAGTCATCAAGAGCGCGACGCACCGCGTCGCCAGGGAGCCTTCAAGGCCTAATGCGCAAGTACCTGCTCATCGGAGTTTCGGCCTTTGTCCTCGGCGCGGGGACCATGGCCTATCTTAGCCCCATCGCCGAGGCGAACATCCCGCCCAAGACCAAGACCTACAAGCTGCTGGAACTGTTCGGCGACGTGCTGGGCACGGTCGAGGACCAGTATGTGGCCGAGGTCGACGACAAGAAGCTGATCGAGGCGGCCCTCGACGGCATGCTGACCAGCCTCGACCCGCATTCCGGCTATCTGTCGCCGGACAGCTTCGAGGACATGCAGGACACCACCCGCGGCGAATATGGCGGCCTGGGCATCGAGGTCACCAGCGAAGACGGCGTGGTCAAGGTGATCTCGCCGATGGACGGCACGCCCGCCTCGCGGGCCGGCATCCAGGCGGGCGACTATATCACCGCGGTCAATGGCCAGAGCGTTCTGGGCCTGACGGTCACCGAGGCGGTCAAGCAGATGCGCGGCGTGGCCGGCGAGCCGGTCACCCTGACCATCGCCCGCGAAAAGACCGACCCCTTCGACGTCAAGCTGGTCCGCGAGGTCATCAAGCCCAAGGCCGCCATCGCCCGCATGGAAGGCGACTATGGCTATGTCCGCCTGCCCGGCTTCAACGAAAAGGCCACCGACGCCCTGGTCGCCGCGATCAATGATCTGAAGACCAAGAACCCCAAGATGAAGGGTCTGGTCTTCGACCTGCGCAACAATCCGGGCGGTTTGCTCGACCAGGCGGTCGGCGTGGCCGACGTGTTCCTGGACGGCGGCGAGGTGGTCAGCCAGCGCGGTCGCGATCCGCGCAACATCCAGCGCTACAACGCCCGTCCGGGCGATCTTCTGAACGGCCTGCCGGTGGTGGTGCTGATCAACCAGGGTTCGGCCTCGGCGGCCGAGATCGTCGCCGGCGCCCTGCAGGATCGTCACCGCGCCGAACTGGTGGGCCTGACCAGCTTCGGCAAGGGCTCGGTCCAGACCGTGATCCCGCTGCGCGGCGGCGCCGACGGCGCCGTGAAACTGACCACGGCCAAGTACTTCACGCCGTCGGGGCGCTCGATCCAGAAGACCGGCATCGCCCCGGACCTCGAGGTCGCCCAGACCCGCGACCAGGCCCAGGACATCGCCAACCGTGTGTGGTTCAGCGAGGCCAGCTTCAAGAACGCCCTTAATGCCGACGAGGGCAAGGCCCGCCAGGGCGTCCACGTCCCGGCCGAAGCCCCGCCCGCCGCCTTCGACGACAAGAAGGACGACTTCCAACTGCAACGCGCCCTGGCGGTGTTGAAGGCCGGCTCGGTGTCCGCCACGCCGAAACTGCCCAAGCCCGCCGCCAAGATCGCCGAGATCACGGCCAAGGCGGCCGCCGCGGCCGGCAAGAGCCCTCCGACCGAGATCAAATAGACCCGGTTCAACCGGCTTTGAAATGCGAGCGGCCCGCCCCTGATGATCCAGGGGCGGGCCGCTTCATGGGCGCCGTATGCCAGTCGGCCCAGGCATTTTCGAGCGAAGCGGATTCCGGTTCGCGTGAAGACAATGCGTTAAAGCAAAGATTTGGAGCTGCGTCCTGACGCCGTCAGGACGCAGATCTAGGCCTGATAGGCGACGTGGATGTGCATGTGCCCGAGGTCCTTGCCCTGGAACACCAGGCCGCCGGTCGGGCTGATATGCACGTGCTCGTTGATGTCCTTGTAGGCCAGGGTCACCGTCTCGCCGTAGCGGGTGTCGGTCAGCTTGATGACGTCTGGGATGGTCTCCGCCGGCATCAGCGACGAGAAGCCGCGCGCCGTCAGGATCCCGAACTGCCGCCACTTGCCCGGCTGCGCCGTCTTGCCGTTCCAGTTCTGGCCCAGGCGTTCGCTGGCCAGATGCTCCACCGCGATGTCGGTGATGTAGATCAGCTTGTCGCGGCTCCATTGCTGGAAGAACCAGCTGTCGACGCTGCCGGCCGAGCAGAAGTTCTCGCTGACGATCTTGGGCCAGCTCTCGCGGATCGCCGAAGCGCGTACATTGAACAGCTGGAAATAGCCGTTGGGTTGGGAATTGACGGTCTTGGCGTCCTGCCCCACGACCTCGATATTGTCGAGGCGAGACGTGAAATAGAGGCAGCCGGGGTTCCATGAGTGCGCCATGAACAGGGCGTGGAACCCGGGATGGATGATGATGTCGGCGTCGGTGAAGACGATCCAGTCGGCGTCCTTCACGGCGGCCAGGCCGTCATTGAGCATCTTGCCCTTGTTGAAGGCGTGGCCGTCCTCGAAGCAGCGATCCGAGATCACCAGCTGGGCGCCGTTCTCCTCGACGACCTGCTGGGTGCGCAGATCGTCGCTGGAGGTGACCACCACGATCTGGTCGAACTCGGCCATGTTGCGCGGCAGGGTCTGGGCCAGATCGTCGCCATAGCCGACCGAGGTCAGCACGCAGGTGACCTTGCGCGGCTTGGTCGAGTTGTGGCCGATGCCGACCCGCCGGCCCGAGCTGGCGTCGCCGACATAGTTGTCGCGCGTCTCGACCTGGCGCTTTTGCATGTGCAGGGCCGGATCGAACATCTCATAGGCGCGCTTGCGGATCGCGGGGCTGCCCAGCTTCTTGAGAATTTCGTAGTGCTGCGGCGAAATGATATCGCGGTCCAGCAGGTCCAGTTGCGAGGGCCCTGGCTGGGCCAGGCCGCAGTAATTGCAGAGGTCGATCTGGTCCTTGAAGTCCTCGGGCGTGCGCTGCCACCAGCCGTGTTCGACGGGCCAGGCGTGCTTGCCGTCGAAATAGAGCCGGTCGATGGCCCCGGCCACCTCACAGAAATAGGCGCCCTTGTCATTGATCGTCGCCGACCAGAGCTTCTGGACCCAGCAATTGTCGCGGTTGACCACCCAGTCATCGTCGGACAGGCCGGTGGCCTTGGTGTAGTCTTGGCGGGTGATCAGCAGGGCCTGATGCTGGCCCGCCGTCTCATGGGTGTTGGTGTTGAAGTGACTATAGACCTCCATGATGGTCTCATAGTTCTTGTAAAATCCATTGCCGAGGCTGGTCCACAGACCCCGTCCGTTGGAGCGGTCAAACAGCCGCTCATTGGCGAAGGCGTTGAAGTCCTTGATCGGCAGCCGGCCGTTGGACGTGTTGTCCCCGCCCCAGAGCTCGGCGAACCGATGTGAGATCTTCTCGAAATTGCCGTGCAGCGTCGGCTCGCCGGCGATCACCCCGATCACCCGGTTGGGCGCGTTCCAGCCTTCCATGCTCCGCACCGCGCGCTCGAAGGTCTCGAGCGGCATGTCCGAACGCTGGGTCTGGTGGGGGATCAGCCGGGTGCAGTTGGAGCAGCTGAGGTGGCACTTCGTGCTGATGTCGATCTGGACGATGTCCATCTCGGTGGGCGATCGCATCCCGGCTCTCCTGGAAAGTGCGTGCGACGAATCAAATCACGTCCATCGATGCAAAAAGATGCCTTCATTAACCATGAGTGTCGACAAGCCCGAACGTCACACCCTCGGCGACAGGGGCCTCCCAGCGCGGTTTTGACGCGGTTCGCGGGCTCGGCCCCGCCGGCGTGTTAACCATATATTCGAAGCTTCCTCGCTAGCTTGCCCGCACAATGGCCGCCATGTTTTCCCGCAAGCCCGCCTATGCCGCCTCCGCGCCGGTTCCGGACGCGAGCGGAGACCTGCGCGCCCGGCTGATGGCGGCGGTGTCCAATCCCTATATCGCCGCCAGCGGCGCGGCCTGCCTGTTCTTGATCACCGTGGCCGGCCTGGTGCTGGTCACCGGCGATCCCAAGGCCGGGGCCCCGATCATCCGGGTTGAGCTGACCAAGATCGGCGCCACCCGCAACGCCCCCGAGGGCTGGAAAGAGGCCCTGACCGACGAGGCCGAGCACGAAGCGGCGTTCAAGCCCGAGACCTTCGATCTGTCGGCCAAGCCGATCGCCGACCGCCCGGTGGAGGCCTCGATCTCGTTTCCTGGCGAGGCTTCCCCGCCGCCCGTCGCCCCGGCCGGCGGCGGCCTGCCTCAGGCGCCGCTGGCGGGCCTGTACGGCCCCGGCCCCGGCGGCGCGCCCTTGCCGATCATCGCCGCCGACGGCCGCACGCCCGCCCAGCTCTATGCCCGACCGTTCACGGCCAGCGGCCGGCCCCGGGTTTCGGTCGTCATCGGCGGTCTGGGCCTCAATCCGCAGACCACCCGCGCGGCCATCGAGACCCTGCCGCCGGAGATCACCCTGTCGTTCGCGCCCTATGCCGAAGGCCTGCAGGGCTGGATCGACTTGGCGCGCGCCAACGGCCACGAGGTGCTGCTGGAAACCCCGATGGAGCCGGCCGACTACCCGGCCAATGATCCGGGGCCCTACACCCTGATCGCCGCCAACCGGCCCGAGGACACCGTGCGCAAGCTGGAATGGCTGATGTCGCGCGCCACCGGCTATTTTGGCCTCAGCAACTATCTGGGCGCCAAGTTCGTCGAGTCGGACGCGGCCATGAACACCTTCACCGCGGCCCTCAGGGCCCGGGGCCTGGCCTTTGTCGACGACGGCCTGGCCGCGCGGCGCGGCGGCGCGATCCCCCGCGCCTCGGCCGACCGGATCATCGACGACGAGCTGTCGGCCTCGGCCATCGACATCCAGCTGCGCGCCCTCGAGACCGGGGCCAGCGCCCGCGGTCAGTCGATGGGGTCGGGCTTCGCCTATCCGGTCACCATCAACCAGGTGCGCGTCTGGGCCAGCGGCTTGTCGGCCCGGGGCCTGCAACTGGCGCCGGCCTCGGCCCTGGCCCGTCGATGACCGCCGCCGGCCTGCAAGACCCCCTGCCGCGCCACCGGCCCAATGTTGGCGTCGTGCTGTTCCATCCCGACGGCCGCGTCTGGCTGGGTCGCCGCAACCAGCAGCCGCCGCCCCACAACTGGCAGTTCCCGCAGGGCGGCGTCGACGACGGCGAGGACCTGCTGGACGCCGCCCGCCGCGAACTGGCCGAGGAAACCGGCGTCACCTCGACCGACCTGCTGGGCCGCACCGAGGGCTGGATCGCCTATGATTTCCCGCCCGAGCTGGTCGGCTCCAAGCGCGCGCGCGGCTGGCTGGGCCAGAAACAGGTGTGGTTCGCCTTTCGCTTCACCGGCCAGGAGCGTGAAATCGACCTGAACGCCCATGGCGACGTCGAGTTCGACGCCTGGCGATGGGGAAAGCTCGACGAAACCCCCGAACTGATCGTACCCTTCAAGCGCAACGTCTACGACATCGTGGTCGCGGCATTCGGCGGGTTCGCGGCGGGCGATTGATCGCCCCCGACTGGGAGAACGATCGGCATGGCCAAGACCCTCTTGATGATCCACGGCTATGGCTGCGCCGGCGACTGCTGGGATACAGCCGCCGCGCGGCTGCGGGCCGAGGGCTATACGGTCGAAACCCCGACGCTGCGCGCCGACCAGCGCAAGGTCGCGGCGCCCGGCGCGGGCCTGGCCGGTTTGAGCCTGGCCGACTATGTCGCCGACATGAGCGCCCTGGCCGCCAGCCTGGCCCAGCGCGACGGCGAAGCGCCCGTGGTGTTCGGTCACTCGATGGGCGGCCTGATCGCTCAAAAGCTGGCCGAGGCCGGCCTGGTCTCCGGCGCGGTGCTGTTCTCGCCCGCCTCTCCGGCCGACGCCCGCGGCAAGCCCAAGCTTTCGCCGGTCTTCGCCTTCCTGAACGCCGTGCTGATGTCGCAGCCGGAAACCAGGACCGTCAAGCAGTGGCGAACCGGCTTTAACTGGGGCGTGATGAACGCCGTCCCCGCCAGCCGGCGCGACGCCCTCTACGCCCGCATGGTCTATGATTCCGGTCGCGTGCTGGCCAACCTGGCCTGGCCCGACAAGGATCCCAACAAGACCGCGACCGTCGATGTCGACAAGATCAAGGTTCCGCTGCTGGTGGTGGCCGGGGCCCTGGACCGCACCACGCCGGTCGATGACCTGCGCCTGGTAGGCCAGAAATATTCGGCGGTCGGCGGCGACTATGTGGAATATCCCAACAACGCCCACTGGCTGATCGACGAGCCGGGCACGGACGTCATCCTGGGTGACGTGATCAGCTGGCTGAACAACAAGGCCCTGACCGCAACCCCGCCCGCCAAGGTCGCCGAGCCCAAGCCGGCCGTGGAGAAGGCCGCAGCCAAGCCGCCTGCGGAGAAAGCCGTCGCCAAGGCCGCGCCGGCCGCGCCCAAGACCCCGGCCAAAGCCCCGGCCAAGGCCGCCGCGCCCGCGCCGACCCCGAAGGCTGCTCCCGCACCCAAGGCCGCTCCCGCCAAGGCGGCGGCTGCCAAAGCCCCAGCGCCTGCCAAGGCCCCAGCTCCGCCGAAGGCGAAGGCCGCCAAGGTCGCGCCCGCCGTGTCGCCGGCGCCGGCCGTCAAACCTGTCGCCAAAGCCCCGGCCAAGGTCGCCAAGCCGGTCGAAAAACCCGCCGCCAAGACCGCCGCCAAACCAGCCCCCAAGGCGGCTCCCAAGGCGGCTCCGGCCGCCAAGCCCTCGGCCGTCAAGAGCGTCGCCAAGGTCGCACCGGCCAAGTCGCCCGCCGCCAAGGCCGTCACGCCGGTCAAGGCCGCGCCCGCGCCGAAACCCGCGCCCAAGGCGGTCGCCAAGCCCGCTGCGACAACGACGCCCGCCAAATCTTCGCCGAAGCCCAAGAAGAGCGTGTAGACTCCCCACAGCCCTCGGCGATTTTACTGACGGCGTTCGAAAGGCGTTCATGCCCGCACCGGTCATCATGGTTCATGGCGCATTCTGCGCGGGTTGGACGTTCGACAGCTTCCGCCAGCCCTTCGAGGCCGCCGGCCATACTGTGATAACCCCGGATCTTCTGGGTCGCGAGGACCAGGGCGCGGTCGCCGGCCGGTCGATGACCGATTTCGCCAAGCAGATCGCCGCCCTGTGCGCGGACTGCGATGAGCCGCCGATTCTGATCGGCCACTCGATGGGCGGCCTGGTCGCCCAGATGGCCGCCGCCCGCGCCAAGGTCTCAAGGCTGATCCTGCTGGCCCCCTCTCCGCCCTGGGGCGTGTCGGGCGCGAGTCTGGAAGAGGCCGTCTCGGCCGTCAGCCTCTATGCTCTGGGTCCCTACTGGCTACAGGCGGTCGATCCCGACTACGGCGTCGTGGAGCGCTTCAGCCTGGACCGCATGGAAAAGGCCCAGCGCAAGGCGCTCTACGCCCGCATGACGCCCGAGAGCGGCCGCGCCCTTTGGGAAACCCTCAACTGGTGGCTGGACCCGTTCATGACCACCAGCGCCGCGCCGGTGGGGGCGCCGACCCTGGCGATCGCCGGCGGCAGGGACGTCATCCATCCCACCGCCACGGTCCGCCAGACCGCCGCGCGGCTGAACGGGACGTTCGAGGTCTTTCCGGAGATGAGCCACTGGCTGCCGGGCGAACCGGGCTGGGAGGCCGTGGCCGAGTGTTGCCTGGCCTTCATCACCGCCGAAGGGCGGGCGGCGGCCTGAGGGCTCACGCCGAGGGCGTGAACAGCTTCAGCCCCAAGATGCCGGCCACGATCAGGCCCAGGCACACCAGCCGCGCCGCCGTGGCCGGTTCCTTGAACAGCCATATGCCGACGAGGGCCGTGCCCACGGCGCCGATTCCGGTCCACACGGCATAGGCCGTGCCCAGGGGCAGGGTCTTCACGGCCCAGCCCAGCAAACCCATGCTCAGCGTCAGGCTGATCGCCGTCAGGGCGATCGGGATAGGCCGGGTGAAGCCTTCGGTAAATTTCAGGCCGACCGCCCAGCCGATCTCGAACAGACCGGCGACGAACAGAATAATCCAGGCCATGACCTGCGCCTCCGGGCGCTCGGCGGGGTCGTCCCCGGAAACGGCAAAAGGCGCGGGGTCGTCCCCGCGCCTCTCGTTGATAGAGCCGGCCCCGACGAGGGGCAAGGCGGCCTTAGCGGCTGGTGGTGCTGTAAAGGACCTGGGCCTGCTCGTAGTTCTTGCCCACCGAGGTCTCATCCAGCTTCTTCAGACGCATATAGACCAGACCGGCGTGGCCGTTGGCCCAGGCGTCATCCCACGACACGGTGAAGCGACGATAGTCGCTGGACACCGTCTGGTCGTTGCGGATCAGGCGCAGCTGCGGGCTGTTTTCCCAGCTGGCCCAGTCGTGCAGGGCGGTGGCCAGGGCCTGGGCCTGGGCGTCGCCTTGCGCATATTGCAGGGTCAGGGTGCAGACGTTCTTGTTCGAACCGGGATTGTCCAGGACGATCGAATAGGGCTTGCCCAGGTCGAGGGTCCACATCTTCTTCTTCTGCTTCAGGCCGGCGGCCTTGGCCAGGGCGTCGAAGTCGCCGCCGACCACGGCCGGCTTGCAGATCCGGTCCAGAACGCTCAGCACCTGCAGGGCGGTCGGATCGGTCGAGGGCGGCGGACGCACCGGCTCGACATAGGTCTCAACCGGGGCGGGGGCCGGCGGGGCCGCGACGACGGGGATGGACGGATCAGCGGGGCCTGGGGCCGGCATCGGCATCTGGGCCGGGGCGGCGGGCATCGTTGCGGCGGGCATGGCGACCGCCGGGGCCGGAGCCGTCTGCTCCTGGGCGAGGGCTGTGGTCGAGACCGCGCCGATGGCGATCAGGCTGGCGAGCGCAAGGCGCATGGTCGAGATATCCCCAATAGCAAGAGGTCGGCATTAAAACCGACCGGCAGTCCCTCGCAACCCTTATGGCGACAGATTACGACAGAGATTGGGCCACAGGTGTAATTTACTGCGGCGTTACGTCGCGGAGCTTCTCCCCAGACGCGAAAACGCCTCCGACCCAGGCAGGACGGAGGCGTCATTTCGAATCAGCGGCAGGGAAACCCTAGATCGCTTCGACCGCGTGTTCGGCCAGGATGGTCAGGCCGCCCTCGCCGACATCGGCGAAGCCGCCCTGGATGTCGAACATCTTGATGGTCGCGCCGTTCTTCACGGTGACGCGGCCTTCGCGCAGGGTGGTCATGAACGGGGCGTGGCCGGCCAGAACGCCGAAGTCGCCTTCCGCGCCGGGCACGTCGACCTGATCGACCTCGGCCGAGAACAGCTCGCGTTCCGGGGCGACGAGTGAAAAGTGCAGCTTGGCCATTATTCCACGATCTCCACATCACCGAGCGCGGCCGCGACGTCTTCGTCGGTCTGGATTTCCGTGCCGCAGAACGGGCAGAAGCGGATGGTGGCCAGCACGACGCCGGTCTCGCCGTCTTCTTCCCGTTCGCCCAGATTGATCAGAATCAGGCCGCTGTCGTGCTCGACGAGCGAGGCGGACGGATCCGACGAGACGGCGTCCTCAAGCTCTTCGCAGCAGAAGTTCGACAGGTCGTCGTGTTCGTCGTGCTCGTCGGTCATCAGGCTTCCGCCGCCAGCTTTTCAGCCTTGGCCACGGCTTCCTCGATCGCGCCGACCATGTAGAAGGCGGCTTCGGGCAGGTGGTCGTATTCGCCGTCCACGATGCCCTTGAACGAGCGGATGGTGTCCTTCAGGTCGACGAACGCGCCAGGCGTGTTGGTGAACTGT
>JAHINZ010000446.1 GCA_018895795.1 Alphaproteobacteria bacterium | reverse complement strand
GAGGTCCGCGAGTTCATCGAGGAGACCCTGGGCGAGGAAGGCCTCAAGCGCGCCATCGTCGTGGTCGCCACCTCGGACGAGCCGGCCCTGACCCGCCGCCAGGCCGCCTACATGACCCTGGCGATCTGCGAATATCTGCGCGACCAGGACCAGGAAGTGCTGTGCCTGATGGACTCGGTCACCCGCTTCGCCATGGCCCAGCGCGAGATCGGCCTGGCCGCCGGCGAGCCGCCGACCACCAAGGGCTATACGCCCACCGTCTTCACCGAACTGCCCAAGCTGCTGGAACGGGCCGGTCCGGGACCGATCCGCCCCGACGGCACCACGGCCGCGCCGATCACCGCCCTGTTCACCGTGCTGGTCGACGGGGACGACCATAACGAGCCGATCGCCGACGCCACCCGCGGTATTCTGGACGGCCACATCGTCATGGAGCGCGCCATCGCCGAGCGCGGCCGCTTCCCGGCGATCAATGTGCTCAAATCCATCAGCCGGACCATGCCGGGCTGCCAGTACGACCACGAGCGCCAGATCGTCAAAGGGGCCCGTCAGGTGATGGCGGCCTACGCCAACATGGAAGAGCTGATCCGCATCGGCGCCTATCGGGCCGGCGCCGACCCGATCGTCGATCGGGCCATCCGCCTCAATCCGGCGATCGAAGAGTTCCTCAGCCAGGACAAGGACGAGGCCACCAGCCTCGACGACTCCTTCGGGCACCTGGCCAGTATTCTTGAAAGTGACCACGCATGACCAAGTGGGCCGCCTCCCTGATCCGCATCTCGACCCACGAGGTCGAGACCCTGCAGAAGCGGCTGGCCGACATCGTTGAACGGCGAATGGCCGCGGAACTGCGGGTGGCCATGCTGGACGCCGAGGCCGAGGCCGAAGCCAAGGAGGCCGAGGGCTCGGCCGAGGCCGGCTGGTACATGATCGGCTATCGCGAAGGCTCCAAGCGCCGCCGGAGCGAGATGCTGGTGCAGATCGACCAGGCGCAGATCGAGGAACAGGGCGCTCGCGACGCGCTGTCCTTGGCCTTCGAGGCCCTGAAGAAATACGAACACGTGGCAGAGGCCGCGAAAGTGGCTCAGCGCAAGAAGGCCGGTCAGCTGGAAAACGCCGCGCTGGACGAGCTGGGCCTGCGCCGCAGGGCGGCCGGCGGACGTTAAAGGACGCCCGACTCAAGCTCATCGAGATAGAGGAAGTCCGGCGCCGTCACCCCGGCGATCCGGCGGATCTCGACCAGCTCGGGCGACTCGAAGAACCGCCGGGCGTCGTCATGCGAGGTCCAGGTCGAGAAGTGAACGATGCGGTTGGGGTCGCTTTCGAATTTCAGGACCTGAAAGCTGCGCTCGCCCGCTTCCCGCCTGATCCGGGCGGCCTCGTCGAACACCCGCTTCCACGCCGTATAGTCGGCGACGTCGTGGATGATCAGGACATGGGCCATGGCGGCGGCTCCGGCGGTCAGTCTTCCTTGGGCTTGCGAAGCCGCGAGAGGACGGCGTGGTCGGCGTCGCTGGTCTGACGCAGGGCGCGCAGGTCTTCGCTGATCCGGAAGATCGCCACATAGAATTCGCAGAAGGCGCGCCACAGCAGCACCATGGCGCCCGCGACCAGCAGGCCGGCGATCAGCACCGGGAAGGCCAGCAGCAGCGAGCCGACGCCGGGCTCCTTCAGGGCCAGGCCTACGGCCGCCCCGACCACCGAAAATCCGAACAGGGCCACGACCCCGAGGCCGGCCCAATAGATCAGGTGAATCACCGGACCGGTCACGAGCCGATCGAAGGTCAGGAGGTCCCAGAACAGGGCGCTGCTGGATTTGGTCTTCTTGGCCGGAGGCATACGACATACCCGAAATCGGCGAAAATCCCGCCATCTTGGCGCATCGCTATCAGCGCCAAGCCCACTCGGCAATGCCGAGTGGGCCAGAGACGTCCAGCGCGCGAGGTTGTTACTGCGCCTTGGCGCTCGCGACGGTGGCGTCGATCTGAGCCTTCGTCGCCGTCGTGGTCAGCGCGCCGGCGTTCGAATACAGGCTGGCGCTGGGCAGGGCGAACTTCGTCGCCCCACTGGTGACGGTGACATTGATCGAACCATCCGCCGCGGCGCCGGAACCGGAAATCGCGCCGACCACCACGCCCGACGGGTCGCGGACCTGGGTTCCGATCGTGTAGTCGCTCGCGACAATGGCCGAGATCGGCGAGGCGTTGGCCTCAGCGCTCATCGAGGCCAATGGGGTGGCGGTCGAGGTGGTGGCCGCGCCGGGGGCCGACCGTTCCATCGGCGGAACCGGCGTGGTGGTCGGCAGGCTTGGCGTCGCCATCGGCGAGGCGGTCAGAGGCGTCTGCTGGCCGGGCGTCGGCGCCGTTTGCGCCAAGGCGGCCCCCGCCAACGTCAGGGACGCGGCGGCGGCGAAGAAGGTGAGCTTAAGGCTCTTCATGGGATCGCTCCGTGTGTTTCGTGAGCCCCCGCTCTGGAAACAAACGTCAGCGCACCGGAGCGGTTCCGCCCCGCGTCAGACCATGCCAACGGTCTTGAGCCGCGCGCGGGGATGAATCTCGTTCTGGCTCATCACCACGGTCTGGCCTCGGAAGCGCTCGATGATCGACCGGACATAGGGCCGAACGCCGGGGCTGGTCAGCAGGACCGGCGATTCGCCCTGCAGGGCGGCGCGCTCGAACGCCTCGCGGACGCCGCGAATGAATTCCTGCAAGCGCGAGGGGGCCAGGGCCAGTTGCTTGTCGTCGCCAGGCCCGATCAGGGCCTCGGCGAACGCCTGCTCCCACTCGGCCGACAGGGTGATGATCGGCAGGGCGCCGTCGTCGCCGCGGTTTGCCCAGCACAGCTGACGCGCCAGGCGGGCGCGGACCTGCTCGACCAGCTGGGTGACCGAGCTGGTGTGCGGCGCGGCCTCGCCGATGCCTTCCAGGATTTGCGGCAGATCGCGGATCGACACGCGTTCCTTCAGCAGGGCCTGCAGGATGCGTTGCACCGTCGTGGCGGTGGCCACCGACGGGATCAGGTCGTCGACCAGCTTCTTCTGGCCCTCCGGCAGGTCCTTCAGCAGCTTTTGCACTTCCGAATAGGACAACAGGTCGGGCATGTTTTCCTTGAGGATCTCGGTCAGGTGCGTAGTCAGCACCGTGGCCGGATCGACGATGGTGTAGCCGCGGAAGGTGGCTTCCTCGCGCAGGTCGTCGGCCACCCAGGTGGCGGGCAGGCCGAAGGCCGGCTCGCGCACATGTTCGCCGGGCAGCTCGACCTGGCCGCCGCGCGGGTCCATGGCCATCAGCATGCCCAGGCGCACCTCGCCGGCCCCGGCCTCCATCTCCTTGATGCGGATCGCATAGCCTTGATTGGCCAGGCGCATGTTGTCGAGAATGCGCACCGGCGGCATCACGAAGCCGAACTCGGTGGCCAGGGTCTTGCGCAGGGCGCGGATCTGGTCGGTCAGGCGGCGGCCGTCCAGGTCGTTGATCAGGGTCAGCAGGCCATAGCCCAGCTCGATCTTGATGTCGTCGATGGCCAGGGAGGCGCTGATCGGCTCTTCCTCGGGCTCGCCCGCGACGGCCTCCTCCAGCCGGGGATCCAGCGCCGCCGCCTTCGCCCCAGCGGTCATGGACCGGCGATAGGCCAGGAAGCCGGCGCCCAGCGACAGCGCCGCGAACGGGAAGATCGGCATGCCTGGGATCAGGGCGATCACGCCCGACGAGGCCGACACCATGCCCAGCGCCACCGGGTTCATCGACAGCTGGGTGGTCAGGGCGGCGTTGGCCGAACCCTCGACCCCGGCCTTGGACACCACCAGGCCGGCGGCGATCGAGATGATCAGGGCCGGGATCTGGCTGACCAGACCGTCGCCGATCGACATCAGGGTGTAGCTGGCCGAGGCCGCGCCGATCGGCATCTTGTGCTGGACAACGCCGATCAGGATGCCGCCGACCACATTGATGGCGGTGATGATCAGGCCGGCGACCGCGTCGCCCTTCACGAACTTGCTGGCGCCGTCCATGGCCCCGAAGAAGGTCGATTCCTGCTCCAGGTCCTTGCGGCGCTGCTTGGCGGTTTCCTGGTCGATCAGGCCGGTCGACAGGTCGGCGTCGATGGCCATCTGCTTGCCGGGCATGGCGTCCAGGGTGAAGCGGGCCGCGACCTCGGCGATCCGCCCCGAACCCTTGGTGACCACCATGAAGTTCACCACCAGCAGGATGATGAACACGATGATGCCGATGACGAAATTGCCCTGCATCATCAGCTTGCCGAACGCGGCGATCACCGCGCCGGCGCCCCCCGCGCCTTCCTGGCCGTGGCCGAGGATCAGGCGGGTCGAGGCGATGTTCAGGCCCAGACGATAGAGGGTCGCGACCAGCAGGACGGTCGGGAACGAGGTGAATTCCAGCGGTTTGCGGATCAGCACCGCCGTCATCAGGATCAGCACCGAGCCGGTCAACGAGATCGCCAGCAGCAGGTCCAGCAGGAACGGCGGCACCGGCAGGATCAGCAGGACGATGATGCCGACCACGCCCAGGGCCAGGCCCATTTCGCCGCGCAGAATCCCGGCCCACAGCGAACTGGCCGTGGGCATCGCGGAAGCGGTCTTGGACAGGGCGGCGTCAGCCATTCAAAACTCGGAGTCCCAGGAGGGCTTTAGATCGTGGAGCGAACGGCGCGCCCCTCGCGCATGAAGCGATTTGCGGGCGATCGCCAGTTGGTTAGTCGCATTCGACCCTGTCTGGCGCCCCGCCAATGGTCGCGGGGCGCGCGGCGCGGGCGTCAGGCGGCGTGCGTCACCCCGCCCTGCGGCGCGGGCACGGCGACGCCGGCCTCGGAATATTCCTTCAGCTTGTTGCGCAGGGTGCGGATCGAGATGCCCAGGATGTTGGCCGCGTGGGTGCGGTTGCCCAGGCAGTGTTCCAGGGTGTCGATGATCAGGTGCTGTTCGACCTCGGCCACGGTGGAGCCGACGAAGGCGCGCGACACGGCGTCGGCGGCCATCTGGGCCCCGCGGGCGACCGCGACCTCCGGATTGGGCGCCATCGGCTGGCCGTCCGGCAGGCGGATGGCGAATTCCTCGATCTCCGCGCCGGGCGACAGCAGCACCGCGCGGTGCATGGCGTTTTCCAGTTCGCGCACATTGCCCGGCCAGCGATGGCTGATCAGACGACGCTTGGCCTCGGCCGAGATCGGCTTTTCCGCCACGCCGTTGGCGGCCGAGTACTTCTTGATGAAGAACTCGCACAGGCTCATCACGTCGCCCGGCCGTTCGCGCAGCGGCGGCAGGCGCAGGTTCACGACATTGAGGCGATAGAGCAGGTCTTCGCGGAACGTCCCGTCCTTGACGGCCTGGGTCAGGTCGCGGTTGGACGTGGCGAGGATGCGGATGTCGACCTTGACCGGCTTGCTGCCGCCCACCCGGTCGATTTCGCGCTCCTGGATGGCGCGCAGCAGCTTGGCCTGCAGGCGGGTGTCCATCTCGCTGATTTCGTCCAGCAACAGGGTGCCGCCGTTGGCTTCCTCGAACTTGCCGATGCGACGGGCCATGGCGCCGGTGAAGGAGCCCTTCTCGTGGCCGAACAGCTCACTTTCCAGCAGGTTCTCGGGGATGGCGGCGCAGTTGACGCTGATGAACGGGGCCTTGGCGCGGCGCGACTTGCCGTGAAGATAGCGCGCCATGACCTCCTTGCCCGAGCCGCTTTCGCCGGTGATCAGGATCGAGGCGTCGGACGGCGCGACCTGGTCGGCCAGGCGGATGACGTTCTCCATCGCCGGGTCGCGGACGATCATCGGCCGCTCGTCGTCGGTGACGGCGGCCAGGACCGCGGCGATCAGCTCGGCGTCCGGCGGCAGGGGGATGAATTCCTTGGCCCCGGCCTTGATGGCGGCGGCGGCGCGCATCGGATCGGCGTCGACCCCGCAAGCCACCACCGGCACCCGGATCCGCTCGGCCTCGTTGGCCGCGATCAGACCCGCGATGTCGAGCGCGTAGTCGACCATCAACAGATCGGCGCCCTGCCCCGCGCGCAGGGCGTGGGTGGCCTGTTCGATGGTTTCCACGTGCGAAACCTTCGCGCCGGTGTTCATCGCCATCTTCACAGCGGCGGAAAGCTGTCCGTTCAGTTTACCAACGACGAGAAGCCGCATGATCTTGTCCTCCTTGACCCGTCAGGCTCAGCCCGCCGTGTCGCCGTCCTTGATGATTTCCGTCATGGTCACGCCCAGGCGTTCGTCGACGACGACCACCTCGCCACGGGCCACCAGCCGGTTGTTGACATAGATGTCGATCGCTTCGCCGACCTTGCGGTCCAGCTCGAGGATGCTGCCCTGACCCAGTTGCAGAAGCTGAGCGACCGACATGTTGGCCCGGCCGAGAACGGCCGAGATGTTGACGGGAACGTCGAACACCGGGGCGAGGTCGGAGGCGATCTTGTCGCCGATCTCGATGGGCATTTCCGAGGCCAGCATCTGGCCCCCGAATTCGTCGAGCGTGAGATTGTCTTCGGCCATGACGATCAGCTTTCGCTAGCGGGAAGCAGGGGTTCGGCGTGGAGTCCTTCGGCGGCGATGGCCGCTTCAAGGGCTTCGGCGACCCGAATGGTCGCCTGGTTGGGATCAAAGGCCGCGCGGCCTTCGCCCCAGTCAAAGGTGAAGGCCGCGGGCGGCATGTCGTTATCGGCGCGAGCCACGATCTGACCCGGAAATCCGATCGCCTGGGCGGTCTCTTCAAGCGCCGCCTGAGTGCGCTCGACCAGGTCGGGGGACACCCGGACGGTGATGCGCGGCTGGGCCTCGACCTCACGGGCCAGGGCGGTCAGGGCCGCGCTGGCCGGGGCCTCGGGGAAGCGCTCCAAGGCGGCGTCGGCGATCTTGCGGGCGGCGGCCAGGGCCAGCATGGCCGAGCCCGAGCGATGTTCGTGCGCCACGGCCGCCAGGGTCGAGAACGCCTCCTGCACGGCGCGGGAGATGTCGCCAAGAGCATGGGCGGCGTGCTGCTCGGCGCGGGCAACGGCCGACCGCTCACCCTCGGCATAGGCCTCGATCTTGGCGGCTTCGACTTCTTCGGGCGTGAAGCTGCGCTTTACCCGAGGGGCCTGATAGGCCACGCCGCCGCGATCGTCGAAGACGGTGTCGAAGGCGAAACGCTTGTGGGGGATGTCGGTCATTTTGCCATCCGCCTCAGTAGATCAGCTCGTCGTCGCTGCCCGAACCGGCCAGCATGATTTCGCCCTTGGCGGCCAGGTCCTTGGCGACCTGAACCATGCCGACCTGAGCCTGGTCGACGTCCTTCAGACGCACAGGACCCATGCTCTCCATGTCTTCGCGCATGATCTTGGCGGCGCGTTCCGACATGTTGGAGAAGAACATTTCGCGCAGCTTGTCCGAGGCGCCCTTCAGGGCCAGGGCCAGTTGCTCCTTGGGGGTGCCGCGCAGCAGGGTCTGGACGCCGCCCGGATCCAGCTTGGCCAGATCCTCGAACACGAACATCAGGGCGCGGATGCGCTCGGCGGCTTCGCGATTGCGCTCTTCCAGGGCCGCGATGAAGCGCGCCTCGGTCTGGCGATCGAAATTGTTGAAGATCTCGGCCATCATCTCGTGGCTGTCGCGCTTGGACGTGCGCGCCAGATTGGACATGAATTCGGTGCGCAGGGTCTGCTCGATCTTGTCGAGAATCTCGCGCTGGACCGGCTCCATCCGCAGCATGCGGGTGACGCATTCCAGGGCGAAATCTTCCGGCAGCGACGACAGCACGCGCGCGGCGTGGTCGGACTTCACCTTCGACAGCACCACGGCGACGGTCTGCGGGTATTCGTTCTTCAGATAGTTGGCGAGCACCGCCTCGTTCACGTTGCCCAGCTTGTCCCACATGGTTCGACCCGCGGGACCGCGGATCTCCTCCATCAGGGCGTCCACCTTTTCGGGCGGCATGAAGGAGTTCAACAGGCGCTGGGTCTGCTCGTAGGAGCCCATGATCGCGCCCGTCGAGCTCATGCCCGAAACGAACTCGACCAGCAGCTCTTCCACCACGCTGGCGGACACGGTGCCCAGGCCGGCCATGGCCTGGGAGACCTCCTTGATCTCCTCGTCGTCCAGGGCTTCCCAGATGCGGGTGTGATCCTCGCCCAGCGACAGCAGGACGATCGCGGCCTTTTCCGGACCCGACAGCCTGCCCACATCCGTAATGGAGGTCTTTACGGCCATCAGGTGGACTCGTGCAGCCAGGTGCGAAGGATCGCCACCGACTCGTCAGGATGCTTGTCGACGAATTCCGACACCCGCTTGATCGACGAGGCCTTCACCTGGCCCTCGATCTTGGCGATGTCGATCCGCTGATCGATGTCGCCGCCCGCCGGACCCGCGATGGCGATCGGCTCGCCCGACTGGTCGATGATCACTTCCTGGGTCGAGCCGTCGGACAGGGTCACCATCCGGGTCATCTGCGGCGCGGGCAAGCTGGCCTGACTGGTGGTCTGGTACATCATGCTCTTCAGGAACGGCCGGACCGCGAAGATCAGGATCATGATGGCGACGATGGCCAGAATGCCCAGCTCGACCATGCGCATGATGTCGTTCTTGTCGAAGCCCGACAGCAGACCGGCCTTGCCCAGGTTCTGGTCCTCGGGCTGCGGGAAGCGGATGTTGGTCACCTTGACCTGATCGCCGCGGGCGGCGTCGAAGCCGATGGCGGTCTTGACCAGATCTTCCAACTGGGCGCGCTCCTGCTCGGTGCGCGGCGTATAGGCGCCCGGCTTGCCGTCCTTGCCGGCGGGCGCGGTGACGCCGTCGATGGCCACGGCCACGGCCAGCTTCTTGATGGCGCCCGGCTCGGTCACTTCGGTGCGAACCGACTTGGAGATCTCGTAATTGGTGACGCTCTCGTTGCTGCCCGACTTGGTGCCCAGGGCCTGGAAGCCGCCCGGCGCGCCGCCGGGGATGTTCTGGGTGGCGGTGACGGCGCTGGTCGAGTCGTTCTTGTTTTCCTGATTGTTGGCTTCGTTGGTGCTTTCCGAGCGCACCACCTGGCCATCGGGGTCGAACTTTTCTTCCTGGACGGTGATGCGGTTCAGGTCGAGCTCGGCGGTGACATTGACCCGCGCCTTGCCGGGGCCCAGCACGCCTTCGATCATGTCCTTGACGGTCTTGGCGATACGGCCCTCGACCTCGGTCTTGCGATCCTGGGCCAGTTGGCCGGCCAGGCTTTCGTCGCTGGAGGCCGACAGGGTCTTGCCGTGCTGGTCGATGACGCTGACCTTTTCGGGCTTCATGCCCGAGACCGAACCGGCGACCAGGTTCTGGACGGCGCGCACCATCTCGGCCGAGGCCTCGCGACCGCCGGTGGCGATAGTGACGGCGGCCGACGGCTGCTGGGCGTCTTCCTCGAAGATCTGGCGCTTGGGCAGGACCAGGTGAACGCGGACGCTGCTGACGCCCTGCCATTCCTTGATGGTCCGCTCCAGCTCACCCTGCAGGGCGCGCTGGCGGTTCAGCTGTTGAACGAAGTCGGTCTGACCCAACGTGTTGTTGGAGTCGAAAATCTCGTAGCCGATCGAGCCGGAGGTCACCAGGCCCTTGCCGGCCACCAGCAGGCGGGCCGAGGCCACCTTGTCGCGCGCCACCATGATGGTGGAACCGTCGCCCTTGGTCTCGTACTTGACGCCGGCCTGGTCCAGGGCCTGGGTGACCGAGGACGCTTCCTTCAGATCCAGGTTGGAATACAGGAGCTCGGTCGGCTCCTTGCCCATGAACATGACCAGGGCGACCAGGATCGCGACGACGCCGGCGCCGACGCCCACCAGAGCGGCGAGCCGGCCGACGCCGAACCTCTGTATCGCGCTCAGAAAGCTATCCACTCAGGCCGATCCCCCAAAAGCACCCCCGAAGGGGACACGCGCCGATCGCCGGAGACGACCGTTGCTAGGCAGGATTTACCCAGTTCAAGGTAAACGGGGCGTTTACAAACGGCCCTGGGCGCGACCGTCGAAAGCGCCAAAACGTCGCGGCCGCGCCCCCGGAAGGACGCGGCCGCTGGACATTCCAGAACGGGCTCCCCGGCTGTGACCAGCCGGAAATCCCTTATCCGTCAGGGCGCTGGGCCCTAGCGGTACTGCTGGAGCCGCGTGGTCCGAAGACCCGCCAGACCGTGACGGTCGATCGACTGCTGCCAAGCGAGAAATTCCTCGTTGGTCAGTTTGTATCGATCGCACGCCTCGTCGAGCGAGAGGAGACCACCGCGGACGGCGGCCACCACTTCGGCTTTACGCCGGATCACCCAACGCTGGGTTTCCGGAGGCGGCAAGTCGGAGAGAGTTAGAGGCGCGCCGGTCGGACCGATCACGTACTTCTCACCCCGGCTGTTCGTGCGCTGCTGCTGCAACATGGCTTTACGCCTTTCCCACAACCATCACTGTTGAAGGTCACCATAGTCGCGAGCCAATAACAGCGACTTAATTCCAATAGTAAAGAAAGGCCTAAACACCCGGCTTCTCCATGAACTCTTTAGTGTGCCGATGTGGAACATAGCTATTAAATCAAGTTAATACCTATGATTAGCGCTTAATGCTCAAGAGCTCCTCAAGCATCTGATCAGCTGTAGTGATGATTTTCGATGATGCCGAATAGGCCCTCTGCGTCGTGATCAGCCCCGTGAACTCAGTGGACAGATCGACAGTCGAGGCTTCTAGGGTCGAAGGCGCGATAGAACCCGCCCCACCCTGCCCCGGAGTCTTGAGGCTGTAGGTGCCGCTTTCATTGGTGACCCGATAGGCGTTGCCGTTCACGCCCTTCAGGCCGTTCGGATTGGAGAACGTCGCGACGGCCACCTGGGCGATCCGGCGCGTGACGCCGTTGTCGAAAATCGCCGAGACATAGCCTTGGTCGTCGACCTCGATATTGGTCAGATTGCCGAAGGCGGTGCCGTTGGTGTTCACCGACTGGACGACCGACTGGCTGTTGTACTGGGTCAAGCCGCCGGCGGCGTTGGCCAGGTCCAGCTGGATGGTCTGGGCGTCGATGCCCAGGCCGTCGGACCAACGCGGCGCCGTGCCGGTGCTGATCGGGTCGGACGCCGCCAGGGTGATGGAGGTGGGGTTGGTGCCGCCGAACAGGTTGCCGACCGAGGCCAGCTTGCCGTCCGTGGTGAAGGTGATGCGGCCGGAACTGATCAGGCCGTTGGCGACATTGTCCAGGTCGCCGGGCTTGGTCCGCAGTTCGGCGTACCATTCATTGGGGACGTCGCTCTTGAGCAGCGACAGGGTGACCGTGCGCTGGCCGCCCTTGGAGTCGGAGACAGGGACCTGGATCTCGAAGTCCGGCTTCACGCCCTTGGTGTTGTCCAGGGCGTAGGCCGACATCGAGTTGGTCGTGACGTCGTACAGGTTGCCGGTCTGCAGGTCGGTGGCCGTGTCCAGGCCCAGCGAGGCGATCGGCACGGTTGGCGTGCCCGCGCCGGTGCCGCTGACATCGATCGGCACGGCGGCCATGATGCCCGTGCCCGATACGAAGGCGCCGCCTGCGCCGGCCGCGTAGAGGGCCGTGCCGGTGCCGATGACCGAGGTGCCCTTCTTGATCTCGACATTGTACTGGTTGGCCGTGGCGGTTGGCGAATAGGAAATCGTGTAGTTGGCGCTCGCCAGGGAGCTGTCGGCCACATTGGCCTTGGTGATACCGAACTTGGACTGGGCCGCCAGAGGCTGCTCCGACCGCAGGTTGGCGTTGACCGCCGCACGGGTGGTCTTTTCGGCCGTGCCGCCCACCGAGCCGACATTGATCGAGTTCAGCTGGGTCAGGTCCGACGGGTCGGGCGTGATGTCGCCGGTCACCGGATCAGCCAGCCAGCCCTGCATGTAGAGCCCGGCGTCGTTCTTCAGATAGCCCAGATTGTCCAGCTGGAACGAGCCGGCGCGGGTGAACGAGCGGGTGTCGGTGGCGGTCAGGCCCTCAGGCTTGAGGGTGCCCACGAAGAAGCCGGCCCCGGCGATCGACAGGTCAAGGTTCGACGTCGTCGACTGGGTCAGACCCTGCTGGCTGATGAACTGGTGGGTCTGCGACTTGACGCCGCCGGCGCTGTAGGTGGCGTTCTTGCTCTGGGACGTGACCAGGGTCGAGAAATTGGCGCTGCTGCGCTTGTAGCCGACCGTGTTGACGTTGGCGATGTTGTCCGAGATCGCGGCCAGGGCGGACGAGTTGGCGATGAGGCCCGAGACGCCCGAAAGCATGGCGCTGTTGATGCTCATGACGAAATTCCTGCGTTGAAAGTCAAATGACGGAGGGGTTCGGCGCGGTTTGCGTTTGGGCTCGGCAGGAACCGTTCCTGGAAAGCCGCGTCGGCGTCATTCTGACGCCCTGTGCAGGGGGTTTAGGCCGCGGCCGCCGTATTCGGGGTCGTGGTGGTGGTGGTGGTTGCGTTCGCGGCCACGGCGGGGGCCAGCGGATTGGTGACGCCGATCACCAGGTCCAGGGCGACCTGGGTTCCGTTGATGGTCAGCATGGACTTGCCGGTGGAATTGTCGATGGCGGTGACGACGCCCTGGATGCGACCCGCCGACTTGGTGGTGATCGCCTTGCCGTCCGCGGCCGAGGCCGTGACCTTGGCCGTATAGGCGCCGCCGTCCTCCAGCTGGACGCCGCGGTCGTCCTTGCCGTCCCACTTGTAGGTGTGGGAGCCGCTCTTCAGATCGTCGGGTGTGATGGTGCGGACGACCTTGCCGGCCGCGTTGGTGATTTCGACCTTCACGCTCGTCGCCGCGCCCGCCTGACTGTAGACGAAGGTGGCTTCCTTATCCTTCAGGGTCGAGGTGGGGGTTTCGGCCGTCACCAGCTTGTCCATCATGCCCACAGCCTCGGACAGACCCGAGCCGGTGTTCATGCCGACCAGGGCGGCCAGCAGGTCGTTGGTGACCAGTTGCTGCTCGACCCCGGTCATCTGGGTGATCTGGCTGGTCATCTGGGCCGTATCGGTCGGCTGCAGAGGATCCTGGTTCTTCAGCTGGGTGGTCAGCAGCTTCAGGAACGTCTGCTCGTTGGTGGCGAGCGACGTGCGCGACTTGTTGATCTTGTCGACCGCGTTGGTGCTCGTCGTCACCGACGAGACATTGGCGTTGTTGATCTGGGCGTAGGTGGAAGCCGTGGAGGTCATGTCGAGAGCCTCTAGATGCGAATGTCCAGACCGCTGTCGGGAGCCATGCGGAGGCCCGGCAGCAGGTCTGAAGGGGAAAGGGTGATCGGGTCGACGGTCTCGGCGGTCTGGAAGGCCTTGCCCGACCAGGCCCGGCGGCCGTCTTCGCCGCCGTTGAAATTGAAGAAGGCGTTCTGGTTGCTCTGCCCGCCGCCCTGGCTCGACACGTCGAAGCGCAGGGCGTTTTCGTCGACGGTGAAGCCGGCCTGCGAGAGGGCCTGGCGCAGTTCGCTGGACTTGCCCCGCAGCTCGGCGGCCGCCTGGGCGGTGTCGAAGGCCATCGAAGCGGTCAGCGCGCCGTGGCGGCCGATCTCGATGCGAACATCGACCTTGCCCAGACCTTCCGGCGTCAGGGCGACGTCGAAACGGGTGGTCTGGGCGTCCAGTTTCTTGAGGATCTCGGCCGACAGCTGAGCCACCGTTTCCGGCGAGCCTCGCGTCTCGGCCCGGAGGGGCGGCGGGGCGACGGCGGCCGCGACGATCGGCGCGGCGGCGGCCTGAGAAAGGGTCGGGGCGTCCGGCGTCGCGGCGACATCGCTCGCGGCGGCGACCAGGGCTTCGGCGGAGGCGTGACCCTGGCCTTGCGAGCTCGTCTCGCCCTGACCGGCGCCGGGCTGGTCGGACATCGTCGCGACCGGGACGCCGGCGATCTTGACCGGCTCGCCGTCGGTCGACGGGGCAGGCTCGGCGTTGGCGGCCGCCGTGGCCGTCGTGGTCACCTTGACGACCGGCGCGCCCGCGACCTGGGCGATCGTCGGCGCGGCGTCGGCCACCACCGGAGCGGCGTCGGCGACCGGCGGCGCGAGGACCGGCGGGGCCTCGACCGGCGCGGCGGCCAGAAGGGGTTCAGCGGCGACCGGCGGCGCGTCCAAGGGCGCGGCGGCGACCGGCGCGGCCGCCTTGGGCGCGGCCTTGGCCGGTTCGGCGATCGGCGCGGCCAGAGCCTCTAGCGCCGCGGCGTCAAGACCGACGTCGGCGGCGGGGATCGGCGTTTCCAGCAGGGCGGCTTGAGGAATTTCGATCGCGGCCGGGGCGGCCTGAGCGACCTGGGCGGCGGTCTTCACATCGGCGGCGGCGGCGGCGATCGGCGGCGCGGCGGTCGGCGGCGCGGCGGGCTTCTCGACAGGCGTCGCATCGGCGGTCACGGTCGGCGTCGAGGCCGCGGCGTCGAGCGCGGCGGCCGCTTCCAGCGCCAGTTGCGCGGCGCCGGCCTCGGCGGCCGTCGGCGGCGCGACAGGCGGGTTGGAAAGCGCGGGCGCGGCGACCACGACGGCGTCTGCGGCGGCCTGGGCGGCGGCGGTCAGAGCCGAAGCGCCCGTCTCCGGAACAGCCGGAGCGAGGACCGGGGGCTCGGCCTGCGGGGTCATCGCCGCGAGCAGGTTGGCGGCGGCGAGCGCCGCGGCGTCGGCCTGGGCGGCGGCCTCGGCCTTGTCGGCGTCGGCGGCTTCCGCTTCGGCCTTGGCCAGGGCGGCGGCGTCATCGGCCTTGTCGGCCACATGGTCGGCATTGCCGGCGGCCTTGTCCGCCTTATCCGACCTGTCCGCCTTGGCTGCGGTCTTGTCGGAAGTCTTGTCCGCGCTCTTGGCGGCGCTTTTCGCCGGCGGGGCCGGCGCGGGCTTGGGCTCGTCATTCCTAGCCGAGATGGCCAGAAGCGAGTCGAAACCGTCGGCGCCCAGTCCGCCGGCCGACGAGACAGGGGCGACAGGTAGAGGAGCGGCAGGGGCGGCGATCACGGTCATTCGTGGTCTCGGTCCGTTGTGCGCGGCGGTTCATGACGAACGCGCCTTTGGTCGAACACTCATCAGCAACCCACGGGCCAAGTGGCGTTTTCATACCTATCGCCATGATTTTATTGACTTTAAGACCTTGTTTACGGATCAAAATCGGTCTGTCGGCGGCGTTTTTTGCCGAGTCGAATGGCGCTGCGAGGGCTTGAACTGCCGCGTCGCCGGGTCACGCCCCGACTTGGCGCCCTCCTTGCGCATGACACCCTGCCGACTACCCGGCGACTGGAAGAAACCGCCATGAATTCCAATGGCTTGGCACATATCGAGGGCATTGACCCTTCCCCCGCCCGGCAGTTTTCGCCGGGCAAGGGCTCGTCGTGGGGTTCACCGATTGCCGAGCGGACAGGAGCGATCGCATGTCTTTGACCGCCATCATGAATACGGCGACTTCGGGGATGCTGGCGGCCCAGACGGGCATGCGCGTCGTCTCGGACAACATCGCCAACGTCAATACCAAGGGTTACGTCCGCAAGACGGTCTCCCAGTCCAACCTGATCTCCAACGGCATGGGCGTCGGCGTCCATATCGACGCGATCAAGCGAGCGACCGACCGGTTCCTGCAATCGGCCAGCCTGAACGCCGTGTCCGACTCCGGCCGCGCCTCCACCCTGGCCTCGGTGCTCGACACCGCCCAGAACCTGTTTGGCGACCCGAGCGGCGAAAACAGCTTCTTCGGCGCCTTGGATGACGTCTTTTCGGCCTTCTCCAAGGCCTCGGACGATCCCACGTCCAACCTGCTGCGCACTCAGGCCCTGACCAGCGTGGACGGCTTCCTCAGCGAGTCCAGCCGGATCACCTCGTCGCTTTCCAGCCTGGGCAAGGATGTCGACCATCGCATCGCCTCGGGCGTCAGTCAGGTCAATGATCTGCTGCAGCAGATCAACGGCCTGAACACCGACATCACCCGGGCCAAGGTCACCGGCACCGACGCCACGGGCGCGGAAAACGTCCAGAGCGGCCTGATCGACGACCTGTCCAAGCTGATGAACATCCAGATCAGCCAGCGCACCAACGGCGGCGTGATCGTCCGCTCGACCGAGGGTCTCAGCCTGGCCGGCGACGGCGCGGCCGTGGTGTCCTATCAGACCTCGAGCACGGCGACGGGCTTTCTGCAGGTGATCCAGGCCAACGGCGGCAACACTCCCGTCGCGCTGAACATCTCCAGCGGCGAGATCAAGGGGCTGCTGGAGCTGCGCAACACCGAGCTGCCCAACCTGTCCGACCAGCTGGGCGAATTCGTCAGCCGCGCGGCCGAGGAATTGAACCGCGCCTCCAACGCCGCCTCATCGGCGCCCGCTCCGGCCTCCCTGACCGGGCGCAATACGGGGCTGGACGCGACGACCGCGCTGAGCGGCTTCACCGGCAAGACCACCGTGGCCATCACCGACGCCGCCGGCGCGATCCAGCGGCGCGTCGAGATCGACTTCGACGCGGGCACGATGACCGTCAACGGGGCCGCCGGTCCCACCTTCACCAGCAGCGACTTCATCGCCCAGCTGAACACCGCCCTGGGCGGCCAGGGCACGGCGGCGTTCACCAACGGCGCGCTGAGCCTGGCGGCGACCGGCGGCGGCGGCGCCGGCGTCGCGGTCGCCGACGACCCGACGACCCCCGCAACCAAGATCGGCAAGGGGTTCAGCCACTTCTTCGGCCTGAACGACATCGTCAAGACCAGCAGCTTCTCGCCGTATGAGACCGGCCTGACCGCTTCGGACCCTCACGGCTTCACGTCGGGTGATGTGATCACCCTGCGCCTCACCGATGCCGAAGGCGGGCTCATTCGCGACGTCAATGTCACGGTGCCCGCCGCCGGTACGATGCAGGACCTGTTGGACTCCCTGAACGCCCGCAACGGCGGCGTGGGCCTGTATGGGACCTTCGCTCTGGACGCCAAGGGCCAGATGAACTTCACCGCCTATCCCGGCTCGACCGCCAGCCTGTCGGTGGCGTCCGACAGCACCGCGCGGGGGGTGGGCGGGCCCTCGTTCACCCAGCTGTTCGGCGTGGGCCCCGCCGAGCGCAGCACCCGGGGCGAACGTTTCGTCGTCAATCCGGCGATGGACGGCGATCCCAGCCTGCTGCCCTTCGCCAAGCTGAACCTCGCCGCGCTGCCGGGCGCGAACGCCCTGGCCGTCGGCGACGGGCGCGGCGCCCTGGCCATCGCCAAGTCCGGCGACGTCACGACCGACTTCTCCGCCGTGGGCGGCGCGACGGCGACCAAGACCAGCGTCCTGCGCTACGGCGCCGATTTCGGCGGCGCGATCGCGCGCAAGGCCGCCACCGCCACCAGCCGCAAGGATGCGGCCGAAGCCGTCGCCACCGAGGTCGACACCCAGCGCCAGTCGCAGGAGGGGGTCAATCTCGACGAGGAACTGATCAATCTGACGACCTATCAGCAGGCGTTCAACGCCTCCGCCCGCCTGATCCAGGCGTCCAAGGACATGTACGATGTCCTGACCACGATGGTGAGATAAGCTATGACCCGCGTCTCGACCGGCTCGAACTATAGTGTGATG
>JAHINZ010000036.1 GCA_018895795.1 Alphaproteobacteria bacterium | reverse complement strand
CCGCCGTCGATGACCTTGGGCGTCGCCAGCACCGAACCGGCCAGGCCCTCGGCATAGCGGTCGGCCACGATCTGACGCAGGGCGATCTCTTCGGCGAAGATGGCCAGTTTCTCGATCAGGATCGCCGCCTGGAGCGTGTCGAGGCGCGAGTTCATGCCGATGCGGGTGTTCAGATACTTGGTGTCGTGATCGAAGGTGCGGCCCACCAGGTCGGGGGCCACGGCCTTGCCGTGGACGCGATAGCTGTCCATCAGGTCCCACAGCACCGGGTCATTGGTCAGCACCGCGCCGCCGTCGCCGTAGCAGCCCAGGGGCTTGGCCGGGAAGAAGCTGGTGGTGGCCACGTCGGCCCAATGCAGCGGGTGATGGCCGTTCAGCGTGCAGCCGAAGCCCTGGGCGCTGTCGGCGATCAGCTTCATCCCCTCGCGCTCGCAGATCGCCTTGAGGGCCGGATAGTCGGCGGGCTGGCCGAACAGGTCGACGGCGATCACCACCTTGGGGGTCAGCTTGCCGTCGGCCTTCACCCCGGCGATGGCGGCTTCCAGCTTGGCGGGGTCGAGATTGAAGGTGTCTTCCAGCACGTCCACGAACACCGGCGTCGCGCCGACCCACGGCACGACTTCGGGCGTCGCCGCGAAGGTGAAGGACGGGCAGAACACCGCGTCGCCGGGGCCGATGTTCCAGGCCATCAGCGGAAGGGCGATGGCGTCGGTGCCGTTGGCGCAGGACAGGGCCAGCTTGGCCTGGCCGAAGGCGGCCAGCTGGGCCTCGAAGGCGCGGACCTGCGGGCCCATCACATAGGCGCCGCTGTCGAGGACGGCGGCGATGGCGGCGTCGATCTTGTCGCGGATCCGGCGCTGCTGCGCGGCGAGGTCGATGAAGGGCATGCTCATGGGCGGCGCTCTTAGAGGCGGATCGAAACAAGTTCGAGCCAATTGATGTAACCGACTGTTTCGCGAGGACGAAGCGCGCTTCTCGCAGCGCGCCATTCCGAGGTCGAAATCGATGTCGCGCGGCGTTGACCGGCTCGCGCCGCGGCGCCATCGAGAGGGCCATGACCAAGCTCAAGCTCATTGCATCCGACGCCAAGTTGCCGGCCCTGGCCGGCGTCAAGGCCGACGAGACCATGCTGGGACATTTCCTCGACTGGCTCGGTGGGGCGGCGGTGAACCTGGCGGTCGCGGGACTGATCCTGATCCTGACCTTCTGGGTGGCCGGCTGGCTGGCCGGGATCGTGCGGCGCGCCCTGGGTCGCCTGCACCGAACCAATCCCGATCCGACCCTGCAGACCTTCGGTTCCTCGCTGGTGCGTTATGCGGTGATCGCCCTGGGGCTGGTGGCCGTCCTCCAGCGACTGGGCGTGCAGGCGACCTCGATCATCGCGGTGCTGGGCGCGGCGTCCCTGGCCATCGGCCTGGCGCTGCAGGGGGCCCTGTCGAACGTGGCGGCAGGGGTGATGATCCTGATGTTCCGGCCCTACAAGGTGGGCGACACCATCGAGACCTCGACTCGTATCGGTACGGTCAAGTCGCTGGACCTGCTGTTCACAGAGATCGCCACCCCCGACAACGTCAAGGTGATGATCCCCAACAGCAAGGTGTTCGGCGATGTGATCCTCAACTACTCGGCCCACCACACCCGCCGGGTGGATGTCCTGTTCCGGGTGCCGCTGAAGACCGATCTGGTGGCGGTGCTCAAGCGCCTGCGCGAACGGGCCGAGCACGATCCGCGCATCCGCAAGGAACCCGCCGTGATGATCGAGGTCACCGACCTGTCGGAGCTGTTCGCCCAGGCCGCGATCCGCGCCTGGACGGCCAAGGAGGATTTCGCCTCGGTCAAGACCGACCTGATGCTGAGCGCCCATCTGCTGGCGGAGGATCCGGAACGCCAGGACCTGCCGCAGGCGCGTCCCTCCAAGGCCGAAGACCCCTCGCCGGCCATGCCGGGCGAGGGCGAGCATCATCTGTTTAGGCGCAGAGCGCCGCGTCGGGTTGGGACATCGGCGGCGCCGCCCAAGCCCGGCTGAGCCGGCGTTTCAGGCCTGGCCCGCCGTGCCGCGCAGGCGCAGCCATTCGCTGGCGAACTTGGCGCTGACCTTGGCGTCCTCGAACACCACGCGGCGCAGCTGGCCGGCCCGTTCGGGGGCGTCGTGAATGATCACGAACGGAAAGCCGTTGGCCGACAGGAAGCTGCGAACGAAGGTCGAGAATCGGTCGGCGTCGTCGGAACCGTCGAGGCGGATCTCGGTGGTGGCGTCGGTCGGAACCATGGCGGTCTCCCCTGTGGCGGAAACCACCCTAACGCCCGAGTTCGCGTTTGCGAAACACCTTCGCGCTTGCGAAATGAACTTTGATCACATCAGAGGCGCCCGGGCGACGATTCGCGCCACCCAGGCGCTTGAATTCCTTACAGGATCGACTGACCGGTCGCCGCCCAGTCCTTCATGAACTGCTCCAAGCCCTTGTCCGTCAACGGATGCTTGAACAGGTCGGAAAACACCGCCGGCGGGATGGTGACGACGTCGGCGCCGACGATGGCGGCGTCCTTGACGTGGGCGACATGGCGCACCGAGGCGGCCAGGATCTCGGTCTCGTAGCCGTAATTGTCATAGATGACCCGGATGTCGCGGATCAGGTCCATGCCGTCGAAGCCATAATCATCCAACCGGCCGATGAACGGCGAGACGAAGGTCGCGCCGGCCTTGGCGGCCAGCAGGGCCTGGGCGGCCGAGAAGCACAGGGTGACATTGGTCGAGATGCCTTCATTGGCGAAGGCGGCGCAGGCGATCAGGCCGTCGCGGGTCAGCGGGATCTTGACGACCACGTTGGGCGCGATGCCGGCCAGTTTCGTGCCCTCGGCGATCATCGCGTCGGCGGTGGTGGCGGCGACCTCGGCGCTGATCGGACCGGGCACCAGGTCGCAGATCTCGGCGATCACCTCCAGCATCGGACGGCCCGACTTGGCGATCAGGGTCGGGTTGGTGGTCACGCCGTCGACCAGGCCGGTGGAGGCCAGATCGGCGATGACCTTGGTGTCGGTGCTGTCGAGGAAGATCTGCATGGGACTCTTGCGCTGAATTTTATGGGGGTTTGGGCCGGTTTATCGCGGTGGGCGGCCCGGCGCCAGAACAAGCTGGCGGTCGCCCGGCGCGAGGCCTGACGATACGGGGTCTATGCCAGGCCGGGAACCCGCTCGCCCAGCGTCGAGCGCACGAAGGCGTGCAGGTCGCCGCCGCGGAACAGATAGCCGGGCATGCCCGCCCGGCGGCCGGCTTCGACGTCGCTGGACCGGTCGCCGATGATCACCGCTTCGGCGGCGGTCAGGCCATTGTCGGCCAGGCCGCGCAACAGCATGCCGGGATTGGGCTTGCGATCGGGATGGTCGATGACGCGATAGGCCTCGACCGCGTCTTCATGGTGCGGGGCGAAATAGAAGGCGTCGATCCGTCCGCCCAGCGGCTCAAGCTGGGCCTGCATCGCCGCGTGGAAGGCGTGCATGGCGTCTTCTGTAAAATAGCCGCGGCCGATGCCCGACTGGTTGGTGACCACCATCACCATCAGCCCGGCTCGGGTCAGGGCCGCCACGGCTTCGCGGGCCCCGTCGATCCAGTCCAGCCGGTTCGGGTCGGCCACATAGCCATGGTCGATATTCAGCACGCCGTCCCGGTCGAAGAAGACGGCGCGGAGGGGGGAAAGGGTGTCCATCTGGCGCACTTTATCGCCTGTCGCGCCCGTCACAACAAGCCGGCGACTTGGCGAGGGCCGTCGAACGCGCTTAGAAAACAGCCGCACCTGGAGAGTTCCCGATGACCGACGCCCTCGCCGACGCCGCTCGACTTCGCGACCTGCTGAAGGGCTGGGCGCTGGGGACGGCCTATCCGCTGTGGTGGACGGTCGGGGCCGATCACCGGACGGGCGCCGGGGCCGGCGGCTTCTTCGAAACCCTCGACCAGTCGGGCCAGGCCCAGGACTCGCCGCGCCGCGGCCGGGTGCTGCCGCGCCAGATCTACGCCTTCGCCGCCGCCCGCGACCTGGGCTGGAACGGGCCGTGGCGGCAGGCCGTGGACCATGGCCTGTCCTATTATCTGGACGTCTATCGCCGGCCCGACGGCCTGTTCCGCGCCCTGGTCGGGCCGGGCGGGGTCTGTCTGGACGACACGGCGGCCCTCTATGATCAGGCCTTCGCCCTGTTCGCCCTGGCCAATGCCTGCGCGGTGACCGGCGTGAATGAATTGCGCGCCGTCGCCGTCGCGGTGCGCGACACGCTGCTGGCGACCCTGAAGACCCCGCTGGGCGGCTTCAACGAGTCGACCCCGACCGATCCGCCCCTGCACTCCAATCCGCACATGCACCTGTTCGAGGCCTGTCTGGCCTGGAACCAGATCGATCCCGATCCGGTCTGGCGGGCCCTGGCCGACGAGATCGCCCAGTTGGCCCTGACCCGGTTCATCGATCCCAAGACCGGCGCCCTGCGCGAGTTCTTCGCCGCCGACTGGACCCCCGCGCCGGGCGTGGCGGGTCGCATCTGGGAGCCGGGCCACCAGTACGAATGGGGCTGGCTGCTGCTGCGCTGGGGCCAGCTGGCGGCGCGACCCGACGCCATGGCCGCCGCCCTGCGGATGATCGACCTGGCCGAGACGGCGGGCTGCGACGCCGAGCGCGGCGTGGCGATCAACGCCCTGCTCGACGACATGAACGCCCACGACGCCGGGGCCCGCCTGTGGCCGCAGACCGAACGGATCAAGGCCGGGGCGCTGGCGGCCGAGATCACCGGCGATCCCCGATGGTGGGGCGTGGCGGTCGAGGGGGCCGAGGGGCTGCTGCAGTATCTCCGCACCCCCGTGCCGGGCCTGTGGCGCGACAAGCTGAAGCCCGACGGGTCGTTCGTCGAGGAAGCCGCGCCGGCCAGCTCGTTCTACCACATCGTCTGCGCCATCGCCGAGCTGGACCGGGTGGTCACGGCGCAGACCGCCGAGCTGTAGAGCGCTCAGGCCGGCGTATTGGCGCGCAGTTCGGCCAGCCAGATGTCGGCGCTGGCGTCCGACGGCATGCGCCAGTCGCCGCGCGGCGACAGGGCGCCGCCGGACGAGATCTTGGGGCCGTTGGGCATGGCCGAGCGCTTGAACTGGTTGGCGAAGAACCGCTTCAGGAACAGCTCCAGCCAGCGCTTGATCTCCGGCAGGTCATAGGCCTTGCGCTGGGCGTCGGGCGTGCCGACCGGCCAGGCTCCGGCGGCCGCGTCATGCCAGGCGCTCCAGGCCAGGAAGGCGATCTTCGACGGGCTCATGCCGTAGCGGGTCAGATAATAGAGATTGAAGTCCTGCAGGGCGTAGGGGCCGACAAAGCTCTCGGTGGCCTGCACCGCCGCGCCCGGCACCAGTTCCGGCGAGATCTCGGTGGCCAGGATGTCTTTCAGCAGATCGGCGGTGGCCGCGTCGACGTCGCCCGAGGCGGCCACGAAGCGGATCAGGTGCTGGATCAGGGTCTTGGCCACCCCGGAATTGGGATTGTAGTGGCTCATCTGGTCGCCGACCCCATAGGTGCACCAGCCCAGGGCCAGTTCCGACAGGTCGCCGGTGCCCACCACCATGCCGTGGTTGTGGTTGGCCAGGCGGAACAGATAGTCGGTGCGCAGCCCGGCCTGGACGTTCTCAAAGGTCACGTCATAGACCGGCTCGCCCCGCGAATAGGGGTGGTCGAGGTCCTTCAACATCACTTCAGCGGCCGGGCGGATGTCGATCTCGCCCGCCGTGACGCCCATGGCCTTCATCAGGGCCCAGGCGTTGGACCTGGTGCGGTCGGAGGTGGCGAAGCCGGGCAGGGTATAGGCCAGGATGTTGGTGCGGGGCAGGTCCTGCTGGTCCATGACCTTGGCGGCGACGATCAGGGCGTGGGTCGAATCCAGCCCGCCCGAGACGCCGATGACCAGCTTTTTCAGGCCCGAGGCCTCGACCCGGCGAGCCAGACCCTGGATCTGGATATTGTAGGCCTCGTAGCAGTTCTCGGCCAGCTTGGCGGGGTCGGACGGCGTGAACGGGAAGCGCTCGACCGTGCGGGCCAGGGCCAGGTCGCCGGCCGGCGGAACGAAGTCGAACGGGACGATGCGGAACGGCGTCGCGGGCGGCGCTTCCTTGGCCGCGTCGCCGAAACTGACCACGCGCATCCGCTCCTGGCGGATCCGGTCGACATCGACATCGGCCAGGGCCATCACGGCGGTGGTCGAGAAGCGCGGGGTCTGGGCCAGCAGGGCGCCCATCTCATGGATGTCGGCATGGCCGTCCCAGGCCACGTCGGTCGAGCTCTCGCCCGCCCCGGCCGCGGAATAGACATAGGCGGCGATGGCCCGCGCCGACTGGCTGGCGCACAGCAGGCGACGGGTCTCGGACTTGCCGATGGTGATGTTGCTGGCCGACAGGTTCAGCAGGATCTCGGCCCCGGCCATCGCCTGGGCGGTGCTGGGCGGGGTGGGCGTCCAGACATCCTCGCAGATCTCGATGCCGATCGTGAAGGGTGTCTCGCCGCTGGCTCGAAGCAGGATGTCGGTCCCGAACGGCGCGGCCTCGCCGGCCAGGGTCACGGTCTTGCCGACCACGCCCGCGCCCGGGGTGAACCAGCGCCGCTCGTAGAATTCGCGATAGTTGGGCAGGAAGCTCTTGGGGATCACGCCCCGCACCTGGCCGCCCTGGATGGCCACGGCGGTGTTGTAGAGCCGCCCGTCCACGCGCAGCGGCGCGCCGACCACGAACAGCGGCGCCAGGGTGGCGCTGGCCTCGGCCAGGGTGGCGATCGCGGCTTCCACGGCGTCCAGCAGGGCGTCCTGTTGCAGCAGGTCGTCGATCGAATAGCCGGTCAGGCCCAGTTCGGGGAACACCAGCACCGCCACCCCGGCCGCGTCGGCCTGGCCGACCAGGTCGAGCACGCTGGCGGCGTTGGCGGCCGGATCGACCAGCTTGACCTTCGGCACGGCGGTGGCGACGCGGACAAAGCCGTGGCGGTAGGGCGTGAAGAACGGGAGGTTCGTCAACCGATCGACCTTTCGAGGTTATGCTGAAAATGAGCATAAGTCTGCGTCAAGCTATAACGCGTCCGGAGGATATTGCATAGCGCCGCAACCCTTGACCCCCAAGTCTTGACCCCCAAGCCTTGACCCACGGGGGTCATCGTGCGACCTCGCGCCTCGCGCAGCCCTGCAAAACATAACGAACAAAGACGAACGCCCATGCCCGTTTCGCCCATCAAAATGGCCGACGCGATCCGCGTCCTTTCCATGGATGCGGTCCACAAGGCCAAGTCCGGACACCAAGGCATGCCGATGGGCATGGCCGATGTGGCGACCGTGCTGTGGAGCAAGTTCCTCAAGTTCGACGCCTCCAAGCCCGACTGGGCCGATCGCGACCGCTTCGTGCTGTCGGCCGGCCACGGCTCGATGCTGATCTATTCCCTGCTTCACCTGACCGGCTTCAAGGCCATGACGATGAAGGAGATCGAGAATTTCCGGCAGTGGGGGTCGCTGACCCCCGGCCACCCGGAAGTGCACCACACCCCCGGCGTCGAGACCACCACTGGCCCGCTGGGCCAGGGCCTGGCCACGGCGGTCGGCATGGCCATGGCCGAGGCGCACATGGCCTCGCGCTTTGGCAAGGACCTCGTCGATCACCGCACCTGGGTGATCGCCGGCGACGGCTGCCTGATGGAAGGCGTCAGCCATGAAGCCATCAGCATCGCCGGCCGCCTGAAGCTGAGCAAGCTGACGGTGCTGTTCGACGACAACAACACCACGATCGACGGCGTCGCCACCATCTCCGAGACCGGCGACCAGGTCGCGCGCTTCAAGGCCGCCGGCTGGGCGGTCAAGGTGGTCGACGGTCACGACCACGGCAAGATCGCCGCCGCCCTGCGCTGGGCCACCAAGCAGGACCGTCCGACGATGATCGCGTGCAAGACGCTGATCTCCAAGGGCGCGGGTCCGAAAGAAGGCGACCCCCACAGCCACGGCTACACCCTGTTCGACAGCGAGATCGCCGCCGCACGGGTCGCCATGGGCTGGGACGCCGCGCCGTTCACCGTGCCTGACGACATCGCCAAGGCCTGGAAGAGCGTCGGCCGTCGCGGCGCCCGCGTCCGCAAGGCCTGGGAAACGGGGCTGAAGGCCTCGGCCCATTCGGCCGAGTTCACCCGCGCCATGTCGGGCGCCCTGCCGGCCAAGGCCTTTGAGGCCGTCGACGCCCACATCGCCAAGATGGCCGAGACCAAGCCGGCCAACGCCACCCGCGTCCACTCCGGCGCGGCCCTGGATCATCTGATCCCGTCGATCCCGGAAATGATCGGCGGCTCGGCCGACCTGACCGGCTCCAACAACACCTTCGTCAAGGGCATGACGGCCTTCGACACCCCCGACTATGCCGGCCGTTACGTCCACTACGGCGTGCGCGAGTTCGGCATGGCCGCGGCGATGAACGGCATGGCCCTGCACAGCGGCGTCATCCCCTATTCGGGCACCTTCCTGGCCTTCGCCGACTATAGCCGCGCGGCCATCCGCCTGGGCGCCTTGATGGGGGCCAAGGTCATCCACGTGATGACCCACGACTCCATCGGCCTGGGCGAGGACGGCCCCACCCACCAGCCGGTGGAACAGGTCGCCAGCTTGCGCGCCATCCCCAACCTGCTGGTCTTCCGTCCCTGCGACGCGGTGGAAGCCGCCGAGTGCTGGAAGATCGCCCTGGAACAGACCGCCACCCCGTCGGTGATGGCCCTGTCGCGCCAGAAGACCCCCGGCGTGCGCACCTCCGGCGCCGAGAACCTGTCGGCCAAGGGCGCCTATGAGCTGCTGGCCGCCGAGGGCGGTGCGGCGGCGGTGACGATTTTCGCCACCGGCACCGAAGTGGCTCTGGCCGTGGCCGCGCGCGACATCCTGCAAGGCCAGGGCAAGCCGACCCGCGTGGTCTCGGTTCCCTGCTGGGAGTTGTTCGAGAAACAGCCGGCCGACTATCGCAAGGCCGTCATCGGCTCGGCCGCCAAGCGCGTCGCGGTCGAGGCGGGCATCCGCCAGGGCTGGGACCGCTTCATCGGCGAGGACGGCGGCTTTGTCGGCATGACCGGCTTTGGCGCCAGCGCCCCGTTCGAGCGGCTCTACAAGGAATTCGGCATCACCGCCGAGGCCGTGGTCAAGGCGGCGCAATAGGGGCGGCGCAATCGGCGCCTTGCTCTTGAAAAACAAAGGCCCTCGCGGTTCGCGGGGGCCTTTTTTGTTTCAGATCCGCGTGTCCAGAAAGTCCAGGAACGCCGGTAGCGGCGTCATCCACTGGAAGGATGTGCCCGGCCGGATCGTCCCGCCGATATAGATCTCGCGCTCGTTCAACGGCGAGGGCGCGAAGAAGCCGTGCCAGTCGGCCCCGACGAAGTGGCAGAGGCCGCGCACCCAGATGCCGACGAAATTGCTGGGCTGGATCTCGAACACCTTGGCGTCGGGCTTGCAGAACAGGGCGTTGGCCAGGGCCGCGCCGGTCGGGGCGACGATGATGTCGGCGTCGCGGAACAGGGCGATCTGCCGCGCCACCGGCAGGGTTTCGGGACGGACGACGGTAAAGCCGCGCGCCTCGAGCTCGGCCTCGAGCTCGGCCTCATTGATCATCAGCCGCTTGTCGTCGCCGCGCCGACTGACATAGAGCCGGCGCAGGCCGGTGTCGGACGGGTCGATATGGGCCAGCATCTGCGCGCGCACCCAGGCCAGCGGCTGGTTGGG
>JAHINZ010000445.1 GCA_018895795.1 Alphaproteobacteria bacterium | reverse complement strand
TCCCCGAGGCGACGCCGGAGCCGCCCGCGCCGACGCCGGCCCCGGTTCCGACGCCCGCCCCGACCCCGCCGTCCAAGGCCGCGCCTAAACCCGCGCCGACGCCGACCCCGGCCAAGAAGCCCGCCCCGGCCAAGGCCAATGAAGACTTTTTCGCCTCGCTGGAGGCGTCGCTGTCGAAGACCAAGAAATCGACCGGCAAGCCGACCGCCGCCGGCGCCAAGGGCCCGACGCGGCAGGAGACCTCGGTCTCGGCCCGACCGGCCCTGGGGGCCGCGACCGGCCTGTCGGCCGCCGCCCTGGGCCGGCTGCAGGGCGAGGTGCAGGATCGCTGGAACCCCAATTGCGAGGTCGAAGGCGGATCCAACGTCAATGTGCGGGTGGTGTTCGTGATCGGTCCTGGCGGCCGGGTCGTGGGCCAGCCGGAATCGCCGGGCACGAGCTCGCCCGACCCCGTGGTCAAGGCCGCGTCCGACCGTGCGGTCCGCGCTCTATTGCAGGCCTCGCCGTTCGCCTATCTGCCGTCCGACCTCTACGGTCAGAAAATCGCCCTGAACTTCAACGCAAAACAGGCTTGCTCCCCATGATCACCGCCAAGGGAAATGTAATGCGTCTGAAAATCCTGGTTCTGATGGTCGCGGCCCTGTTGGGCGGCGCGATGATCTCGCCGGCCGCCGCTCAGATCGAGGTCGACATCAATGCCGGCGCGGTCAAGCCGCTGCCGATCGCCATTCCGGCCTTTTCGGGTTCGCCGCGCGGGGCCGAGATCGCCCAGGTCATCACCGGCAATCTCGAGCGCTCGGGCCTTTTCCAGCCGCTGAACGTGTCGGGTGTCGCCGACACGCTGCAGGACGTCAATGTCCAGCCGCGCTTCCCCGACTGGCAAGCCACCGGGGCCCAGGCCCTGATCAACGGCCAGGTCACCGTGGGCGCCGACGGCGGCCTGCGGGTGGATTTCCGTCTGTGGGACGTCTTCTCCCAGCAGCAGCTGCTGGGCCTGCAGTTCAGCTCCACGCCCGACAACTGGCGCCGGGTGGCCCACAAGATCAGCGACGCCGTCTATGAGCGGCTGACCGGCGAGAAGGGCTATTTCGACACCCGCGTCGCCTTCGTGGCCGAGAGCGGCCCCAAGCTGGCCCGCATCAAGCGCCTGGCGATCATGGACCAGGACGGGGCCAATCCGCAGTTCCTGACCGACGGCTCCTATATCGTCATGACCCCGCGCTTCTCGGCCACCAGCCAGGAGCTGACCTATATGGCCCTGCGGCCGACCGGGTCGTCGATCTATCTGCTGAATCTGGAGACCAGCCGCCAGGAAACGGTCGGCAAGTTCCCGGGCATGGTGTTCGCGCCGCGCTTCTCGCCCGACGGCGCCAAGGTGGCCTTCTCGGTCGAGAAGGGCGGCAACAGCGATATCTACGTGCTGGATCTGCGCAGCCGCCAGTCGACCCGCATCACCACCGATCCCTCGATCGACACCTCGCCGTCGTTCTCGCCGGACGGCTCGAAGATCGCGTTCAATTCGGACCGCGGCGGCCAGGCTCAGCTGTATGTGATGAACGCCGACGGCTCGGGCGTGAAGCGGATCTCCTACGGCGGCGGACGCTACACCACGCCCGTCTGGAGCCCGCGCGGCGACTTCATCGCCTTTACCAAGCAGACCGGCGGCCAGTTTCATATCGGCGTCATGCGCACCGACGGCTCCGACGAGCGGCTGCTGACCACCAGCTATCTGGACGAAGGCCCGACCTGGGCGCCGAACGGCCGTGTGCTGATGTATTTCCGCGAAGCCCAGAGCGGCAATCCGCGGCTGTGGACCGTCGACATCACCGGACGCATCCTGCGGCCGGCCGCCTATCAGGGCTCGGCCTCCGACCCCGCCTGGTCGCCCCTGCTCGACTAGCATCGCCTTGGTCGGAGCGGTGGGGGCAACTTCATCTGTCCGGAGGCGTTTGTTGTGACGGTTCGCCTCGGAAGTGAATCAAGGTCCCCACGGGCGGATCTGACGTCATTGTGAGGCTTGGTCTGACGTTTTCGTAGTGCTGCTGAGGTGATCGGCGGCTATCCATCGGGTCCGAACCGAGGTTTTGAGGAGAAACTGGATGAATTTCGACACAAAGCGCGCCGCTAGACTGGCGCTAATCGGTTTGGCGGCCGCATCTCTCGCCGCCTGCGCTTCGCGTCCGAAGCCCGCCGGTCCTGTCGCCCCGACCCCGACCCCGCCGACCCCCAGCGCGCCCTACACCCCGCCGATGTCGCCGCCCGTCAATCAGGGCCCGATCCCGGGCTCGATGCAGGACTTCGTCATCAATATCGGCGAGCGCGTCTATTTCGACACCGACGAATATGTCGTGCGCAGCGACGCCCAGCCGGTTCTGGCGGCCCAGGCCCAATGGCTGAACCGCTACCAGGGCGTCCGCGTCCGCATCGAAGGCAATGCCGACGAACGCGGCACCCGCGAATACAACCTGGCCCTGGGCGCCCGCCGCGCCAACGCCGTCCGCGACTTCCTGGTCAGCCAGGGCGTGTCCGGCGCGCGGATCGAGACCCTGTCCTACGGCAAGGAGCGTCCGATCGACGCCGGCTCGTCGGAAGAGGCCTGGGCCAAGAACCGTAACGCCCGCACCGCCATCACCGACGGCGCGCGCTAAATCAATGCTCCCTTCCCCCTCGATGGGGGAAGGGCCGGGGATGGGGGTGAAAGCGGCGGTTCAGCTGCACGGCCGTGGTCACCCCCACCCAATCCTCCCCCATCCGCCGACGGGAGGGCTTTCGGGTTTGCCCCACTTTTGTCCGTAATCAGGGCATAATCGCCGACATGAAGCTTAAATCCGTCCTGTTCGCCGCCCTTCTGGCCACGACCGCTCTGCCGGCGTTGGCCCAGACCCCGATGCCCGATCCGCTGGACGACCGCTCGGTCAAGCGCGTCGAACGGATGGAGAAGGTGGTGCGCGAACTGCGCGCGATCGTTTTCCAGGGCCGCGACACCGGCAAGCCGGTGATCGTGCAGCCCGCCGAGACCGACGCCCAGATCCAGGCGCTGGGCGACCGGGTCGGCGATCTGGAACAGACCCTGCAGAAGATCAACGGCCAGAACGAGGTCCTGACCCACGATCTGGACCAGGCCCGCAAGGCCGGCGGCCAGGAGAAGGTCCGGGCCGACGCGCTCGAGGCCCGACTGACCGCCCTGGAGGCCAAGCTGGCCGCCATGGACGCCGCCGCCCAGCAGACGACCCTGGCCGGCGAGGCTCCGGCCGCTCCGACCGCGCCGCCGGCCGATCCGTCCGCCGCCTTCACCTCGGCGCGCCAGATGCTGCTGGACGGGGACTACGCCAAGGCCGAGGTCGCCTTCTCGGCCTTCGTCGCCGACTATCCCGACAGCCCCAAGACGCCGGAAGCCCGCTACTGGCTGGGCGAGACCCTGTTCGTGCGCGAGGCCTATGGCGACGCCGCCGGAGCCTATATCGGCGCCCTTCGCGGCTGGCCGCAGACCACCTGGGCCCCGGACGCCACTCTGAAGCTGTCCCGCGCGCTGGTGGCGCTGAAGAAGCCCGCCGACGCCTGCAAGACCCTGGACGAGTTCGCCAAACGCTATCCCAGGGCCCCGCCGGCCGTTCGCTCACGCGCGGCCTCGACCCGCGTCGCGGCCAAGTGCGCCTAGGGGGCGTTCAAGCCGCCTTCGATCGACGGCTCGACCCCGCCAGCGCCGCCCCCCTGGCGGTGGGCTTCTCGGGTGGGAGCGATTCCCTGGCCCTGCTGCGGATGACCCTCGACTGGGCCCGCGCCCACGGGCGGCGGGTGATCAGTCTGACGGTCGACCATGGCCTGCAGGCCGAGAGCGCCGTCTGGACCCGCGACGCCGTCGCCAAGGCTCGGGCCCTGGGCGCCGACGCCCGAGCCCTCGCATGGATCGGCGACAAGCCCGCCACCGGCTTGCCCGCCGCCGCCCGCCGCGCCCGCCACGCTTTGCTGGCCCAGGCCGTCCGCGCCGCCGGAGTCCGGGTGCTGCTTCTGGGCCATACCGCCAGCGACCGGGCCGAGGCCGCCGCCATGCGGGCCGAGGGCTCGACGGTGCCGGATCCCCGCGACTGGTCGCCCTCGCCGGTCTGGCCGGAGGGGCGCGAGGTGTTCCTGCTGCGGCCCTTGCTGGGCTGCCGTCGCGAGGACCTGCGCGGCTGGCTCACGGCTGTCGGCGAGACCTGGCTCGACGACCCGGCCAATGACGACCCGCGCTCTGCCCGCGCCCGGGCGCGGCGAGACCTGGCCGGAGCGGTCGGCGAGGATCCGGCGCCGTCCGCGGTCGCCGCGCCCGAATGGTTCGAAGGTTCGGCGACCGGCGTGTTGGTTCTGCCGCGCGACGCCTCGGCCGCTCAGCTGGCCATGGCCTGCCTGTGCGTGGCCGGAACCGAGCGGCCGCCGCGCGGCGATCGGCTGCGGCGGCTGGTCGCCCGGCTGCGGTCGGCCGAGGTCTTCACCGCCACCCTGGCCGGGGCGCGGATCGAGGCGAGCCCCGACGGGCGCGTCGCCTTGTGCCGCGACGCCGGCGAGACCGCGCGCGGCGGTCTGGCCGCCCTCAGCCTGGCGCCGGGCGAGACCGGCGTCTGGGACGGCCGCTACGAGATCCGGGCCGGCGCCGACCCGATCACCGTTCAGGCGCTGAAGGGGCTGGCCGCCCGCCTGCCCAAGGCCCAGCGCGCGGCGCTGCAGGCCGTCCCCGCCGCCGCCCGGCCCGCCTTGCCGGCTCTGGTCGACGCGCGGGGCGCGGCGCTCTGTCCCGTGCTGGACGGCCCGGCTTTTGCTAGGACGAAAACTGAGTGTGCCAGGCCGCTCTTTCTGGATCGATTTCGCGCCGCGATCGGCTTAATCGACCAAGAATGCGTGACCTGACGACGCACGCGTGGCGCAAGCGCTCTCGACCCCCTATCTTGGGTGTTCGAAGGCTATCGTTGGAAAGACGACGCGTATGAATTTCAGGAATGCGGCCATCTGGCTGGTGGTCATTGCGGTGCTGGGCGGCGTCTTCGTCGTCAATCAGAGTTCGCATACGCAGAGCGGCGGCGAGATCAGCTATTCGCAGCTGCTGAGGAAGGTCGACGCCGGCGAGATCAAGTCCGCCGACATCGCCGGCGCCGTCGTGTCGGCCAAGGACGGGACCGGCAAGGTCCTGACCGTCAACGCGCCGAACAATTCGGACGAACTGGTCAACCGCCTGGTGGCCAAGGGCGCTGACGTCAAGTTCAAGGGCGGCGGCATCAGCCTGCTGGCCATCATCCTCAACCTCGCGCCCATCCTGCTGGTGATCGGCGTCTGGGTGTTCTTCATGCGGCAGATGCAGGGCGGGGCCAAGGGCGCCATGGGCTTTGGCAAGTCCAAGGCCCGGCTGCTGACCGAGAACAAGAACAAGGTCATCTTCGACGATGTCGCCGGCGTCGACGAGGCCAAGGAGGAACTGCAGGAGATCGTCGATTTCCTGAAGGATCCGGCCAAGTTCCAGCGCCTGGGCGGCAAGATCCCCAAGGGCGCCCTGCTGATCGGCCCGCCCGGCACCGGCAAGACCCTGATCGCCCGCGCCGTCGCGGGTGAGGCGGGCGTGCCGTTCTTCACCATTTCGGGCTCCGACTTCGTCGAGATGTTCGTCGGCGTCGGCGCCAGCCGCGTGCGCGACATGTTCGAGCAGGCCAAGAAGAACGCGCCCTGCATCATCTTCATCGACGAAATCGACGCCGTCGGTCGCCATCGCGGCGCAG
>JAHINZ010000444.1 GCA_018895795.1 Alphaproteobacteria bacterium | reverse complement strand
GGACGGCGCGATCCTGTCGCCGATGCCGGGCAAGATTGTCTCGGTGGCGGTGGAGGCCGGCCAGTCGGTGGTCAAGGGTCAGACCCTGCTGACCCTGGAAGCCATGAAGATGGAGCACGCTTTGGCCGCGCCGTTCGACGGCGTGGTGAGCGAACTGTCGGCCGTGGCCGGCGGTCAGGTCAGCGAGGGCGTGGTGCTGGCGCGGCTGGAGCCGGCGGTCTGAACCGCCGACTCCCGAACGCTAGAAGTCCCGCGAAGCCAGGCTCGCAAGCCTCTTCAGCTTTGGGGTGACCAGGGGAATAGTCAGCATCGTGCTGCCGACCGCCATCAGCAGCAGAGCCGTGAAGGTTTCTTGGGTGATGATCTGCTTGTCGAGCAGGATATTGGCGAAAATGATCATGATCAGGGCCTTGGTCTGCAGCAGCCAGCCGATGATCGAGGCCTCGCCCTTTTCCCATTTGAGGATCTTGCCGGCCAGGTGAACGCCGCCCAGCTTGCCGGCCACCGACGCCGCCAGCAGCAGGGCCGCCGCGCCGAACACCGCCAGTCCGCCGACGTTCCACTGGGTGCGCAGCCCGGTGCTGAGGAAAAAGACGGGCATGATCGCCAGCAGGATGTGATTGCGGAAGAAGTCCATCTGCTTGCGGTCAAACCAGCGCGAATCCAGCACCGCGCCGGACAGGAAGGCTCCGACCATGAAGTGCAGGCCGGCCCAGTCGGCGGCGAATCCGCAGGCCGCCAGCCAGATCAGGCCGATGTACCAACGGTCCTTTTCGGGAATGCGGGCCATCAGCTTGCGCATCAGGAAGCTGGCGACGGCGAAGGCGATCAGGAACCCCGCCTGACGCCCCACCCGGTTCCAGTCCAGCAGGATCAGGGCCAGGACGCCCCAGATCGCCACGTCGTCGAGGCTGGCATAGCGAAGGATCCTCTGGCCCAGGGGCTGACGCAGGATCTCGAGCTTTTCCATGAACAGCACGAGGATGGGCAGGGCGGTGACCGCGCAGGCCATGCCGATGCCCAGCACCACCTGCCAGGGCGCGCCTCGGGCCCCGATCCAACCACCGAACCGCAGCATCACCAGGGCCGCGAGGCTGCCGAGGATCAGGGGAACCAGCAGGGCCAGGCCCGCGGTGACGCCGGTCTCCCCGCGGAACCGCCAGGCTTGCTTCAGATCGAGCTCGACGCCGGCCACCCAGACGAACAGCATCACCGCCCACCAGGCGACGCCGTTCAGCGCGCCGACCACCGGCTTGCTGAACACGAAGGCGTAGTAGTCGGGGAACACCGCCCCCAGAATGCCCGGACCCAGAATGATCCCGCCGATGATCTGCACCACGACCAGGGGCGCGAAATATTCGGTTCGGAAGAGCCGCCACACCAGATAGGGCGCGGCGAAAATGATCAGCATCGCGATCAGGAAGATTTCAGACGTACTCATCGCCGGATGCACGACGTTGCTCCCCATTTTGGGATTCGAGTAACACCGGCGCCAAAAGCCTGGCAACCAGGATTGTCAACGCTGTCATCCGCACGGTTGGGGACGTCGCCCGCTCTTTCCCGCCGACGGCGGTCCGGGTAAGGACCGTGCATGCCTCTTCATATCATCAAGCTGGTTGTCGGCTGCGACACGATCGAAGACCTGCTGGCCTGGCACAAGACGGGCGAGCCCTGGATCATGCACACCCGCATGACGCCCAAGCGGATCGACGAGGTCCTGGACGGCGGCTCTCTGTACCGGGTGTTCAAGGGCCAGGTTCTGTGTCGGCAGAAGATACTGGCGATCGACACGGTCGGCGAGGGCGCGGCCAAGCGCTGCGAGGTGACGGTGGATCCGCCGATCATCCGCGTCGTTCCCCAGCCCCGACGGGCGTTCCAGGGCTGGCGCTATCTGGTGGACGCCGACGCGCCCGTCGATTTGACCGCGAGCGAGGCCGCCGAGATGCCGCAGGACTTGGCGCGCCAGCTTCGCGAACTGGGCGCGTGGTAGGCTAGACCGCCATGTTGTCGATCAGCCTGGTCTTGCCCAGCCAGGCGGCGACCAGGATGCGGCCTCGCGCGGCGCCGATCGGACCGGGGCCCAGCTTCGACAGGTCCGACGCCTCGCGCACCTCCAGATAGTCGATCTGGCCAAAGCCGGCCGCGCTCAAGGCGACCTTGCCGGCGGCTTCGGCCTCGTCGATCCGGCCGCCGTTCGCCACGGCCTGAGCCGCGGCGCGGAGGGCCTGGGGGAGGGCGGCGGCCCGGGCGCGTTCGTCGGCGCTGAGATAG
>JAHINZ010000443.1 GCA_018895795.1 Alphaproteobacteria bacterium | reverse complement strand
GGTCAGGCGCACGGGCTGGCCCTCGCAGGTCAGTTCGCCGCGCTCGGGCTCGAACGCGCAACGACCCAGGATCAGCTCGCGCGACCCCGTCGGCTTGGCGGCCGAGCGGCGCAGGATGGCCTCGATGCGCAGCAGCAGCTCCTGCGGCTCGAACGGCTTGCCCAGATAGTCGTCGACCCCGTTGCTGAGGCCCTCGATGCGGTCCTGGGTCTGGTCGCGGGCGGTCAGCATCAGGATCGGCGTGCGGCCGACCTCGCCGCCCTTGGCCCGAAGGCGCTTGGTGAAGGCCAGACCGTCCTCGCCGGGCATCATCACGTCCAGCACCATCAGGTCGAAGTCCAGGGCGCCGCACAGCCGGTCGGCCCCGGCCGCGTCGGCGGCGGTGCTGACCCGGAAGCCGGCTCGGACCAGGAAGGCCTTCAGCAGCTTGCGGATGCGATCATCGTCGTCGACGACCAGCAGATGGCGCTCGCGCCGTTCCTCGGGCGTCATGCCACCACCCGCCGCGTCGGGCCCACGCCCTGCCGGGGTCCGGCCAGGGCCGCCAGGATGCGCCGGGTCCCGGCCACGCCGTCCAGCCCGCCCGTGCGGTAGGCCCGCGCCAGAAGCGCGCGCAGGCGCTCGGCGACCCGGCCTTCGAAGGCCGCGCCCTGGGCGGTCAGCACCACGGGCTTGCGGCGGCCGTCCAGATCGCCCGAGGCCCGTTCGACCAGTCCGGCCTTGATCAGATCGGTCAGGGTGCGGCTGGCGGCCTGTTTGGAGAGACTGGTCAGCTTGGACAGGTCCTGCACGCCGATGCCGGGCCGGCGGCGCAACAGGAACGCCGCCCGCCAGTGCGATCGGCCCAGGCCCAGGGCTTCGGCTTCCAGGACGGTGTCGACCGCCCCCCAAAGCGCCGCCTCGGCCAGCAGGATCAGTTCCAGGCCGCTGTCCAGCTCCTCCTCGCGCAGGATGAGCCGGGGATCGGCCGAACCTTGCTGCAGAGGGGCTATCATCACCTTGAGTCCCTGTTGTTGGCGCGTCCGCGACGTTGGGAAAGCGGGCGTTCCCCATACGGCGGACCGAGCTTGATGTCTCGGGTCGCGCGCACGGTGGCCGAGATCGATGGCGCTCGCAAGGCGACGACGGCTCGGAACAGGCTTTCGGACCGCCTCGCCGGCGCGGACGGCCGAGGTCAGGTCGAGATGCGGGCTTCCAGCTCGGCCAGGCGCTGCCGGGTCAGGGCCAGGTCGGAGCCGAAACGGGCGGGGTCGGCGGCGGCCAGGCGGGCGGCGACGTCATAGCTTTCGCGGTACAGGTCCAGGGCGCGCATGCGATGGCCGCGATCCTCGCGCAGGTCGGCCAGGCGCTCCAACGACACCGACAGGGCCCGTTGAGCCGCCGGATCCAGGGCCTCGCGGCCCCCGCTGGACCGCCGCAGGGCCAGGGATTCCTCGAACGCCGACAGGGCGTCGTCCAACCGGCCTTCGACCTCGGCCACGTCGCCGACCCCGGCCAGGCTTCCGGCCAGCAGTTCGATGACCGTCAGGTTCTCCGGCGCGGCGCGCAGCGCGTCGCGGGCGTGGGAGACGGCGGTTTCATAGGCTTCGGCGGCGTCGTCCATCTGGCCCTGGCCGCGGGCGAAGTCGCCCAGGTCGCGATAGACGACGGCCAGTTCGCGGTCGCCGCGCGCCGTGGTCTTCAGGGTCAGCAGCACCTGGGCCGCTTCACTCCACGACTCCGCGCCGGTCAGGGCGACCATGCGCTCGCGCAGACGGGCGAAGTCGCTGGGCTCGGGGGTGGGAGGCGGCGCGCGCGCGGGGCGGGGTGGAGTGACGATCGCCGGCGTCTCGGCGACCCGGCTCAGGGTGACCGGGGTCAGGGCCAGGGCCGGGGCGGCTTCGGGTTCCGGACCGCCGACCCCGAAAACGGGCGCCGGCTTGCGCCGCTTGGGCTTGGGGCGCGGCGTCAGGGCGGCGACGATGAGGACTCCCCCGAGTATCGCCGCCGCCGCGCCGGCCAATGGTCTATGCGGCTCAAACGGTCCAAGATCGAGATGCGCGGCCCAGCTCCCCAGCGAGCCCCACCCCGCGACCACGTATCCCGACGTCGCCAGGATCGTTCCCAGAATGATCCCTACGATGCGAGCCAGCATGTCGCCCCCTCCAAGACGTCCATTCGCCAGGACCCCCAAGTCAGCCGAGCTTGACCGCGAGGTCGAGCCGCCTCAACCGGCAGGGGAAGTCCGTCCCGAAAGACGATGTTCGGATGGGCGCCGGACGCGATGGGCGCCTCTAAATCAGCCATGTGCGGGGGCGTGGATAGTTTTCGCCCCGCGCCAGATAGTAGATGCCCACCGCGCAGCGGAGCGCGAACCAAACGCCAACGGCGCCCATGATCATGGCGCCGGCGGCGACCACCGGGATGCCGACCAGCAGGATCGACAGCGGCAGACCCAGGATGAACAGCACCAGGCCGATCAGGAACCAGCCGATCGTCAGCCAGAAACTGCGGATCGCGAAGGTGTAGTGGCTCTCGTTGATCGGTCCCGCCGTGCCGCGATTGGCGTAAGCGACCAGCAGGCCGATCACGGTGGTGGCGGCGCAGCTGGCGAAGCCCAGCAGGTACAGGCCATAGACGACGGCCGGCAGGACCTTGTCCTCCTCGGCGCGGATCCCCAGGGCGGTTTCAGGGGCGACGTCGGGAGCGGATGTGTCGGTCATGGCTCAGAGCATCCAGTTGGTGGGCGTGGGATAGGCTTGACCCTTCAGCAGCCAGGACAGACCCATGATGGCGCGCACGGCGATCCAGACGCCCAGCGCCGCCAGCAGGATCACGCCGACGCCGACCACGGTCAGGGCCCCGCCGATCACGGCGAACAGCAAGGACAGCCAGAAGGTGCGGATCTGGAACTGGTAATGGCTCTGCAGCCACTCGGGCGCGCCCTTGCGGCTGACATAGGCCAGGATCACGGCGATCACCGACGTGACGCCGCCGGTGATCAGCCCCGCCAGCATCAGGGCGTAGCCGACGATCGGCAGGGTCTTGTCGTCCTGCAGGGTCGGGGGAGCGACGGGGTCGAGATCGGTCACGGTGACGTTGAACCTTGGAAAACGATGGTGTCCCAAGGATCACCCTTATCGGCCATCGATGCAAATGAAGGTCCCGTAACCCTGGGGGAAAGCGCCGTGGGTCATGGATTGCAATGATAACGCTACCATGAATAGAACAGTGCGGATCAATCCGCTCACACGAGGCGGAACACGGGAGACCGCCATGACGAACCTGACCCGCCGCGCGACCTTGCTGGCCGGGTCGACGGTGCTGGCGTGGCCGATGTTGGCCAAGGCGGCGCCGCTGGAAGCCGCCGGCGACCTGCGCCTGTGGTATCGTCAACCGGCCGCCGAATGGGTCGAGGCCCTGCCCGTCGGCTCGGGCCGTCTGGGCGCCATGGTGTTCGGCGGCGTGGCGGCCGAGCGCCTGCAACTGAACGAGAACACCCTATGGGGCGGCGGCCCCTATGACCCCGTCAATCCCGAGGCCGCCGGCGCCCTGCCCGAAATTCGCCGCCTGATCGACGCCGGCGACTACGCCAAGGCCACGGACCTCGCCGACGCCAAGTTCATGGCCAAGCCCCTGCGGCAGATGTCGTACCAGACGCTCGGCGACCTGAGGCTGACCTTCCCGGGCCTGCCCGAGACGGCTCAGGGCTATGTCCGCGACCTCGATCTGGACGCCGCGACCGCCCGCGTCCGCTTCTCGCATGACGGCGTGGCCCATGTGCGCGAGGTCATCGCCAGCGCGCCCGATCAGGTGGTCGCCATGCGGCTGGGGGCGGACAAGTCCGGCGCGATCAACGTCGACCTGGCCTTCGACAGCCCACTCAAGCCGACCATCACCGTCGAGGACGGCGACACCCTGGTGCTGAGCGGCGTCAATGGCGGCCAGGAGGGGATCGCCGGCGCCCTGAAGGTCGATTGTCGGGTCAAGGTCGTCGCCACGGGCGGCAAGATCGTCGCCGGCCCGGAGGGGGTGTCGGTGCGCGGCGCCGACGCGGTGGTGCTGCTGCTGGCGGCGGCCACCAGCTATCGGCGCTTCGACGACGTGTCGGGCGATCCCGCCGCCGCCGACCGCGCCCGTCTGGCCAAGGCGTCGCGCAAGCCGTGGTCGCGGCTCCTGGCCGATCATCGCGCCGACCATCGCCGGCTGTTCCGCAAGGTCGCCGTCGACTTCGGAACCACGGGCGCGGCCCTGCGGTCGACCGACGAGCGTATTCGCCTGTCGCCGACCGCCAACGATCCGGCCCTGGCGGCCCTCTATTACCAGTACGGCCGCTATCTCTTGATCGCTTGCTCGCGTCCGGGCGGCCAGCCGGCCAATCTGCAAGGCCTGTGGAACGACAGGATGAGCCCGCCCTGGGGCGGCAAGTTCACGATCAACATCAATACCGAGATGAACTACTGGCCCGCCGAGCCGACGGGCCTGGCCGAGTGCGTCAAGCCGCTGGTCGAGATGGTTCGCGACCTGTCGGTGACCGGCGCCCATACGGCCAGGGCGATGTACGGCGCGCGCGGCTGGGTCGCCCACCACAACACCGACCTGTGGCGCGCCACCGCCCCGATCGACGGCGCCCAGTACGGCGTCTGGCCCACGGGCGGGGCCTGGCTGTGCAAGCATCTGTGGGATCACTACGACTACGGACGCGACCCCGCCTATCTGGCCGACGTCTATCCGGTGATGAAGGGCGCGGCGCTGTTCTTCCTCGACACCCTGGTGGTGGATCCCCAGAGCGGCAAGCTGGTCACCAGCCCGTCGCTGTCGCCCGAGAACGACCATGGCCACGGCGCGTCGCTCGTCGCCGGCCCCACCATGGACCAGGCCATCGTCCGCGACCTGTTCGACGCCTGCATCGCCTCGGCCGGGATCCTGGGCCAGGACGCGTTGCTGGCCGCCCAGTTCGCCGCCGCCCGCGACCGCCTGGCGCCCTACAAGATCGGCAAGGACGGCCAGCTTCAGGAATGGCGAGAGGACTGGGACGCCGACGCCGTCGACATCCACCATCGCCACGTTTCGCACCTCTACGGCCTGTTCCCCTCCGACCAGATCAACCTGGAGGGCGCGCCGGACCTCGCCGCCGCCGCCCGCAAGACCCTGGAGACCCGCGGCGACCTGTCGACCGGCTGGGCCATCGCCTGGCGGCTGAACCTGTGGGCGCGGCTGGGCGAGGGCGACCATGCCCACCGTATTCTGGCCCTGCTGCTGGGTCCCGAGCGAACCTATCCCAACCTGTTCGACGCCCATCCGCCGTTCCAGATCGACGGCAATTTCGGCGGGACATCGGGCATGACCGAGATGGTTCTGCAAAGCCGCAACGGCGCGGTTCATCTGCTGCCCGCGCTTCCATCGGCTTGGCCCGCCGGCAAGATGACCGGGCTGCGCGCGCGCGGCGCCTTGGCGGTCGATGTGTGGTGGAAGGACGGCGGCCTGCTGCGGGCGCGCCTGACGGCGATGGAACCCGGCCGGCGCGTCATCTTTGCCGCGGGGCAATCCCTGACTGTGGATATGCGCCGCGGCGAGAGCGTTGAGTTGGTCATGCGAAGCGGACGGTTGCAGCGCGCCTAGGTTTCCATCGAGACGAAAGCCGGCCGGGCCGCATAGTCCGCCGACGAGATCCACGGGCGCGCCCGCCCCTAGGGCAGCAGATCCCGCGGCGGATCGCGCGGATCGAAGGCGTCGCCGCGCGACAGCCAGGGCAGGGCGGCCAGCAGCAGGATCAGCACGAAGCCCATCCGGGCGGCCATGTCGACGCCGACGCCCGCCATGCCGGCGCTGACCGATGAAGCCAGCAGGGCGACGACGCCCACCCCCAGGAACCCGGCGACCCAGGTCAGGGCCGGGCGGGCCTCGATGCGGGCCAGGGCGAACTGGGCGCGGGGCGCGGCGTCGGCGGCCTGCCGGGCCAGGGCGCGGACGAAGGCCGAGAAGCCGTCCAGCCGGTCCTCGGCCCGGCCGGGGCCGACATAACTCTGAGCGATGATCACCATCGTTTCGCGGCCAAAGCTCAGCTGCAGCACGCGGCGGCGACCGCCCTTGGGCGCGGCCGCCAGGCGAAAGCGGGTCAGGGCGCTCAGCGGAAAGCCGCGCACCTTCAGGCCGCGCGTCTCGACCAGCGTGCCGTCCCGCAGCGTCCACACCGTCTCCGGCTGGAACGGCGCGAGGCGGGCGCTGTGGGTGGAGCTCATGGCGGCTAGGCGCGGACGGCGGTGATTTCCACGCCGGCGGCGGCGGCGTGCGGCGCCAGGGCCAGGGGCTTTTCGACCCGCACCCGGGCGCGGGTGACCCGGGCGTCGGCGAAACAGGCCTGGGCCAGACGCTCGGCGAAGGTCTCGACCAGGTCGATATGGCCGGCGTCGGCGATGGCGCGGGCCGACTGGCCGATGGTCTCGTAATTGACCGTGTCGCCGATGCGCTCGCAGTGGCTGGCGGCGATGTCCAGCTCGACATCGAGGATCAGCGGCTGGCGGGCGCCGTGCTCGTGGTCATAGACCCCGATCCAGGCCTCGACCTTGAGCGCGCGGACGAAAACCTTGGTCACGATCACGCGGGCCAGGGGCGCGGCGTCGGGCGTGGTCTCGACGAGGGGGGAGGCGGCCAAAGCGCGTGCGCCTTTCAGGAACCGATGATGTCGGGCGTGCGCCAGCCCAGATGCTGACCGGCGTCCACGGCGATCATCTGGCCCGTGACCGCTCGGGCGTCAATCAGATAGCGCAGGGCGGCGGTGACGTCGTCGGGGGTGGCGCGGCGCTGCAACAGGGTGCCGGCCGCCTCGGCCTCGAACTCGCCGGGGGCCTGGTGGATGTTGGGCAGGGTCGGGCCGGGGCCGATGGCGTTGACGCGGATGCGCGGGGCCAGGGCCTGGGCCAGGGTCTGGGTGGCCCACCACAGGCCCGCCTTGCTGAGGCTGTAGCTGAAGAACTGCGGATTGGGCCGCCAGACCCGCTGGTCGACGATATTGACGATCAGGCCCTCGCGGTCCTGCGGCAGGGCGGCGGCGAAGGCCTGGGCCAGCACGATCGGCGCGCGCAGATTGGTCTCGATGTGGCCGTCCCACAGGTCGCGGTCCAGCGATCCGACCCGATCGTCGTGGAAGACCGAGGCGCTGTTGACCAGCAGGGTCAGCGGACCCAGCGGCGCGGTCTGGGCGACCAGGCCGGCGACGTGAGCTTCGTCGGCGAGATCGGCCGCCACCGCCAGGGCCTTGCGGCCCAGGGCCTGGACGGCCTCGATCGTTTCGCGCGCCTCGTCGGCGGGCCCGCGATGATGCACGGCCACGTCATAGCCGGCGCGCGCGGCCTCCAGGGCCAGGGCCTGACCGATCCGACGCCCCGCGCCGGTGATCAGGGCCGCGCCGCGCCCCCCAGGCGCGCTCCTTTGGGCCAACGGTCTAGTCGATACGGCCGAACTCGATCAGGTTCAGGCCCATCAGGACGGCGACGAAAACGGCGATGATGAGGATCGCGATCATGACGCGGCTCCGTTGAAGACAAAGGGTCTGGCGGCTTTAGCGAGACGCGGGCCCGGGGGCAAGGGCGGGGCGACGTCAGGCCGCCGTCTTCAGCGGTTTGGCCCGCTCGATGCGTTGGCGTTCGCTGGGCGAGTGCAAAGCGTCCCATAGGTCGC